>JBBSIT010000341.1:0-5430 GCA_038231995.1 Acetobacterales bacterium
CGACCTGCCGGTCGAGATCGAGCGCGAGTTCGAGGCTTGGCGGCTGATCCGCGACCAGGAGGGGGTGAAGGGTTGGGTGCACCTGGCCACCCTGGTCGGGCGGCGCACGCTGGTGGTGACGGGCGCCGAGCGGGTGCTGCGGCGCGAGCCGCGCGGGGACGCCGCCGCCGTCGCCAAGCTCAAGCCCGGCGTCATCGGCCGGCTGCGCAGCTGCGAGGCTACGTCCGACTGGTGCCAGGCGCAGGTCCAGGACTATCGTGGGTGGCTGAAGCGGGACGAGTTCTGGGGCATTTATCCCGGGGAGGCTGTGCAATGAACGAGGACGCCACGGTGCAGGAGAAAGCCAGGGCGCATCACGACCTGGGCGGGGTGCCCAAGTTCCTGTGCGAGCCGATCGAGACCGAGGCGCACGCGCTGACGGATTTCGACCGCGAGGTGGACGCCATCCGGCAGATCCTCGGCGCCAAGAAGGTGATGAGCGTGGACGAGCTGCGGCGGGGGATCGAGGCGATCCCGGAGGCGGACTACCTGCGGCTGTCGTACTACCAGAAATGGATCCGCTCGATCGCCGACAACCTGATGGCCCGGGGCGTCATCACCAAGGCCGAGCTGCGCGCCGCTTTGGAGCAGGCGTAGTGCTGGCGCCCGGCGCGCCCGTCCGCGTGCGGGACGACTGGCCGGAGCTGCGCGGGCCCTGCCACATCCGCACGCCGCATTACCTGCGCGGCCAGGTCGGCCGGGTGGTGCGGCATCTCGGCGATTTCCCCAACCCCGAGGACCTGGCCTTCGCCCGGCCGGCGCCGATCCTGAAGCTGTATCACGTGGCGTTCGAGCCGCGGACGATCTGGCCGGACGCCGGGGCGGACGAGATCGTGGTCGAGCTGTATGAGACATGGCTGGAGGCGGCATGAACATCCTGGAGGCCCCGAGCGACCGGCTGCTGGCCGCGGTCCGCTCCCTGCTGGCGGACAAGGGAATCGCGACGCGCGACGAGATCATGGAGCGCGTGCGCATCACCGACGCGGCCGGGCCGGGCCAGGGCGCGCGCATGGTCGCCCGCGCGTGGCTCGACCCGGAGTATCGCGCGCTGATGCTGCGGGACGGCGCGCAGGCGGCGGAGGCGATGGGCATCCCGATGCGCGGGCTGCCGCCGCTCGGCGTGCTGGAGAGCACGGAGGAGACCCATGCGCTGGTGGTCTGCACGCTGTGCAGTTGCTACCCGCGCGCCGTGCTGGGTTATCCGCCGTTCTGGTTCAAGTCGCCCGCCTACCGCGCCCGGGCCGTGCGCGACCCGCGCGGGGTGATGGCGGAGTGGGGCACCATGCTGCCGGAGACGACGCGCATCCAGGTGGTGGACAGCACGGCCGACTACCGTTGGATGGTGCTGCCGCGCCGGCCCGCGGGCACCGAGGGCTGGGACGAGGCGCGGCTGGCAGGCATCGTGCGCGAGGGCGACATGATCGGGGTGACGGTGCCCGCAGCGTGATGACGGCTTAGGCCGCGCGCGGCGTGTTCTGCGGGAACATGTGGCGCCGGGCCTCGTCGTCCATCTCGGCTTTGTAGGCGTGCTTTGCCTTGAGCGCCTCGACCCGGCCCGCTGCCGGCCGGGCGCTGATCGAGTCGAATAGCCGCTTCAGGTTCGGCAGCTCCGCCCAAGCGCCCTCGCCCATGATGAATGGCACGGCGCGCGCCCAGCCCCACACCGCTATGTCGACGATGGTGTAGGTCTCGCCCACCATGAACTCGCGCCCGGCGAGGCGGGCGTCGAGGATGCTCCAGTGGCGCCTCGCCTCGTGCATGTAGCGGTTGACGGCGTATTCCTTGGGTTCGGGCGCGAAGTGCTTGAAATGCACGGCCTGGCCTGAATACGGGCCGATCCCCGTGGCGACGAACATCAGCCACGACAGCAATTGGCCCCGGGCGACGGGCGTGTTCTCCGGCAGGAACTGGCCCGTTTTCTCCGCGAGGTAGAGCAGGATCGCGTTGCTGTCGAACACAGTCACGTCGCCGTCGGTGATGGCGGGAGTCTTGGCGTTGGGATTGATCGCCAGGAACGTCGGGTCGAACTGCTCGCCCTTGCGGGTGTCGACCGGGACAATCTCGTAGGGCAGAGCGGCTTCCTCGAGGAACAGCGCCACCTTCGCCGGGTTGGGCGAGGGATGGTAATATAGCTTGATCATACGTGCGCCTCCGGTGTGTGGGTCCGCCGGTATGCGCCGGGACCGTCGGGAGGCGCAAGCTACGCTCCGATATCGCTACGCCGCCTGGTCCCACACCGGCGCCCAGCCGGGGTTCACCATCCGCTGCGTCTTCGGCAGGGCGGCGATGGCGGCGCAGTCGGCGTCGTCGAGCTGGATGCGCAGCGCGTCGAGGTTGGCCTGCTGGCTCTCGCGCCGGGCCGCCTTGGGGATGGCGGCGACGCCGGGCTGTTCGAGCAGCCACTTGAGCGCGACCTGCGCGGGGGTGGCGCCGTGCTTGCGGGCGATCACCTGCAGCTCCTCGTTCCCGGCCAGCTTGCCTTGCGCCAGCGGGCAATACGCCACCACCGGCACGCCCTGCGTCTGCGCGTAGCCGAGCACGGCGCTTTGGTCGAGCAGGACGTGGTACTCGATCTGGTTGCAGGCGATGGGCGCGCGCAGCTCCTCCATTGCGCGCCGCAGCAGGGCGACGGGGAAATTGGCCACGCCGATGGCGCGCGCCTTGCCCTGTTCCTTGACCCGCTGCAGGTTCGCCAGCGCGTCCGGCAGGTCCATGTCCGGCGAGGGCCAGTGGATCAGATAGAGGTCCACGTAATCGGTCCGCAGCCGCTGCAGCGAGGCGTCGATGGCGCGCTGCATGGCCTCGGCGCCGAGATGGTCGTGCCAGACCTTGGTGGTGACGTGGACCTCGCCGCGCCGCAAGCCGCTGTTCGCGACGGCCTCGCCCACCGCGTCCTCGTTGCCGTACATCTCGGCGGTGTCGATGTGGCGGTAGCCCAGGCCAAGCGCGCCCTGCACCGCCTCCACGCAGTTCGGCCCCTTCATGCGCCAGGTGCCTAGACCGAGCTTCGGCATGCGCATGCCCTGCGCAGTGATCATCTCCATGGTCTCGGGATCCCCTTACCGCTTCGTGAAATCGACTAGCGCCGCGAAGCCCGTCTCGGTTCCGAGCGCCAGCAGCGAGCTATCCGGGTTCCAGGCAAGTGCCGAGACCGGGCCGCGACCCGGGCCGCACACCGGCAGGATGCGCCGGGTGTTCACGTCCGCGAGGCAGACCAGCCCGTCCGAGAACCCGGCGGCCACGGCGTCATGCTGCGGGCTGAATGCCACGCAGGTGCACAGCACGCCGTCGCCGCCGGCCAGCTCGGTCGGCGCCTTGCCCATCGGCCCGCCGCCGTGGAACGGCCACAGCACGACGGACTCGGCGCCGGAGGTCGCGAGCCACTTGCCGTTGCGGGAGAACGACATGCTGGCGGTCTTGCCGGGGTAGCCGCTCATCCGCATGTGCTGCCCGTCCGACAGGCGCCAGCCGTGCAGCGAGTTCTCCTGCATGGCGGTGACTACCGCGTCGCCGGCCGGGTGGACCGTGATGCCGGTGTGGCTGCCCTTCCATTCCAGCTTGCGCGGGCTGTCGGTCTTGGCGGCGACGAACCAGAGGGTCGCGCCGTTATAGTGGCTGGCGGCCAGGCGCTTGCCCTTCGCGTCGAAGGCGAGGCCGGTGACGGTCGAAGGGTGCTCGAAGGACTTCAGCCGCTGACCGGCCGCATCGTACACGTGCGCCGTGCGGCCGACCGCGCAGGCCAGCAGGCCCGACTTGGCGTCGGCGAAGCCCGCGACCTGCTCCACCCATCTCGACCCGAAGGCGGCCACATCCTGCACGGCGCCGTCGAGCCCGACCCGGCGCAGCTTTCCATCGTCGCCGCCCGACACGAAGCCGGGCCGCGCGTCGGCGGCGAGCGACAGCACCGCGCCGTCATGCACCTCCACGACCGGCCACGCGGCCAGGTCGGCGCGCGATACGATCGCGAGCGTGCCGTCGCCGAGGGCGAAGGCGCAGGCACGTCCGGTGCGGTCGAAGGCGGCCGCGACCACGAAGGCACTGAGCTCGCGGTGCGTGCCGCGGCTCTCCAGCAGGAAGTCCGGGCCTATAGTCTCACTCACGCTTGGCAGGCCTCGAACCCGTGGCGCAGCTCCGGCCGGTTCAGGTTGCGGCCGATGAACACCAGGCGGGAGTGGCGGGGGTCGCCCTCCTTCCACGGGCCGATATAGTCGCCGTCGGCGATCATGTGCACGGCTTGGAAGGCGAAGCGCCGGTCCTCGCCCTTGTAGGCCAGGATGCCCTTGGTGCGGAGCAGGTCCTGACCCTTCTCGGCCAGCAGGGTGCTGATCCAGGCGTTGAACTTCTCCGGGTCGATCGGGCGCTCCACCTCGAAGCTGACGGAGCGCACGTCCTCGTCGTGCTCGTGCTCGTCCTCGCCGCTGAGGAACTCGGGCTCGCGGGCAAGCACGCGGTCGAGGCTGAACGCGCCCTGGTCGAGCACGTCCGCGATCGCCACGGCGGAGCGGGTGGTGCGGTGGATGCGGGCGAAGCGGTTGATGGTGCGGATGCGCGCCTCGACGGCGTCGAGCTCCTCGGGGGTCACCAGGTCGGTCTTGTTCAGCACGATCACGTCGGCAAACGCCACCTGTTCCTCGGCCTCGTGGCTGTCGTCGAGCCGGGCCAGCAGGTGCTTGGCGTCCACCACGGTCACGATCGCATCGAGCCGGGTGCGGGCGCGCACGCCGTCATCGACGAAGAAGGTCTGGGCGACGGGCGCCGGGTTGGCGAGGCCGGTGGTCTCGATGATGATGCCGTCGAGGCGGCCCTTGCGGCGCATCAGGCCGCCGACGATGCGGATGAGGTCCCCGCGCACGGTGCAGCAGATGCAGCCGTTGTTCATCTCGAACACTTCCTCGTCGGCGTCCACCACGAGGTCGTTGTCCACGCCCAGCTCGCCGAACTCGTTGATGACGACGGCGTATTTCCTGCCGTGGTTCTCCGACAGGATGCGGTTGAGCAGCGTGGTCTTGCCGGCGCCGAGATAGCCGGTCAGCACGGTCACGGGGACTTGAGTCATCTCAGGCACGGCTTCTCTCCGATGTCCTTTGCCCCGCGATATAGGCGCGCGTCTCGGCCAGCCCCAGCCCCAGGAGCAGGAAGAACCAGCCCGACAAGGGCATGGACTCGAAGCTGCTGCTGCTGGCCAACGGCCACTCGTGCAGCAGGGCGGCCACGAACAGGGCGACGCGGAGCGGGTCGGGGTCGCGCCGGAGGCCCGGCAGGAGTGCTGCCAACCAGGCGACCACGAGCGCGCAGAAGAGCAGCAGGCCCGGCAGCCCGGCTTCCACGTAGGCTTGCAGGTAGTGGTTGTGTGGATGCTGGACGCAGATCGCGGCCCCGCCCCCCTCGCCG
>JBBSIT010000342.1:0-5408 GCA_038231995.1 Acetobacterales bacterium
CAGAGCGAGGAGGCCATCGTGGATGCGCTCTGCACGGCCTGGAATGCGCTGCGCGCTGAAACTGGGCGGCTCACCACTCTCACCGGCTATCCCTGGATCATCCGCGCGCTCCAACAAGTCAGCAGCTGAGACAACGGGTATGATCCGTTCTCAGGCGCTTACGGCCCGGCGCTTGTCCAAGCTCTCTGGATCAACCTGCTGGTTTGCATATGCCGCGCTGTATCCCCGGCGCTCCCGCATCTGCCGTCGGCCGATTCGTGGCTACTCCGGGTCGGGTACGGTGCAGACTGACAAGATAACGGCTCGCCATAGTCGCCCGCCTCCTCATCGACCACCACGCGCACGACCTGGGCGCCCACGATAAGACCGCCAGCGATGGCCCTCTCGGCTCGGCGGACCGCCTCGTCCGCGTTGCGGCACGGCACCGGCTTGCCCGGGGTCAAGTTGCCCCGCCTTCCCAGGGTGTAGGGCTGGTAGAGGATGCGCTCGCTGGCGGCCATGCGGGCTTGCAGCACGCCCTTGGTGGAACCTCAACCAGGCGCTGTCGCCATACATCTCCGTGCGGAGCCGGCGAGCCCTCCGCGCTACGATGCTGCATGGACAATCCCGCACCGTCCCCGTCCTGCCCGCCCTCCCCTCGCCTGCCCTGGGACTACCACCCTGCGCTCCGGCCCGAGCGCCTGCGCCTGTGCGCGCGGCTGCTGGCCAACGCTCGGCGCAACGCGCTGGCCCTAGCCCGCGAGGAACTGGGCGATGACACCTGGTCGGTGGGCTGGTGTTCCGGCTGGCGGTAAGAGCGGCCCATACAGCTAGGCCGACTGCGGTGTTGGCCGTTGGCGTTATGTGAGAGCCGCAGCGCGGCGTGCTCGCTCGGAGATCGCGTCCCAGCGGCCAGCCCGCACCTCGGCAACCGGGGTCAGCCACGATCCGCCCACCGCCACGACGTTCGATAAGGCAAGCCACTCGGCCGCGTTGTCCTCGCCGATGCCGCCAGTGGGGCAGAACCGCGCGGTGGGGAACGGTCCCGCCAGCGCGCGCAACGCTGGGATGCCGCCGGCCGGCACCGCGGGGAAGAACTTCACTGTATCGAAGCCGCGGGCCAGGGCCTGCATGAGCTCGGAAGCGGTGGCGACGCCGGGCAGGAACGGGATGCCGCCCTGCGCCGCCGCATTCAGGAGCTCGGGCGTGGCACCTGGACTGAGGGCGAAGCGGGCGCCGATCGCGACGGACCGTGCCAGGTCCGCAGGCGTTAGCACGGTGCCGATGCCGACAACTGCCTCCGGCACCTCAGCGATGATAGCAGCCGCACCGTCCAGACCTGCGTCCGTGCGCAGCGTGATCTCCAGCAGGCGGATACCGCCGGCCACCAAGGCGAGGGCGAGCGGGACGGCGTGCTCGACCCGTTCGATGGTGATGACGGGAATGACCTTCGAGATCAGCAGCAGCTCGTCCAGGCGCTGCCCGGTGGACGAACGGGTGGTCATGCTGTGGTCTCCCTCAACGGCATGGCATGGCGCGGGATGATTGCGCCGGAGTGGCCGACGACCGCGCCTGCCAGACGATGGCCGGTCCGCGCGGCATCCGTCGCAGACCGACCAGCCAGGCGAGCGGCGAGGTAGGCGGCGGCGAAACTGTCACCGGCGGCCGTGGTGTCCGTCACGCGGGCGACCGGCTCCGCCTCCACCAGCACCGCAGCACCCCCTTCCATAACCTGCACGGCTGGTTGGGCGAGCTTCAGCACACGCTCGGCCCGGGCGGCATGGCGCGACAGCTCCGCTTCGCCCTCCGGCCCGAACAGCGGTGCCAAGTCCTCTGTGGAGGCGAGCACGATGTCGGAACGCGCAAAGGTCTGGCGATAGAGGGCGCGAGCGACCTCGTGGTCCGGCCAGCTGCGGGGGCGGAAGTTCGTGTCGAATGCCACCCGGCCACCGCGTGCCCGCGCCCGGTCCAGCGCCGCAAACAGCCCGGCTCGCCCGGCGTCGCTGAGGATCGAGAGCGTGATGCCCGACAGGTAGAGCAGGCCGTAGCCCGACAGAGCCTCGACGAGCGCCGGCGCGTCGGGGAGGTCGAACAGCAGGCGCGCGGCGGCGCTGTCCCGCCAGTAGTGGAAGCGGCGCTCGCCCGCCGGGTCGGTCTGGATGATGTAGAGCCCGGGCAGGCGACCCGGCACGCGCCGCACGAGCCCGGTGCCGACGCCCTCCGCCCGCCAACCGGCAACCATCTCGTCGCTCCAGGTGTCATCGCCGAGCGCCGTCACATAGTCCACCGCGGCGCCCAGCCGCGCCAGGTAGATCGCGGTGTTGAGCGTGTCGCCGCCGAAGCCTCGGGTCAGGCGGCCGTCGGGTTGCTCGCGCAGTTCGATCATGGACTCGCCGATGCAGGCGATGCGGGCCGTCACACCGCCAGCCCAGCGGCCCGGCTGGCTCCCAGGGTGGTGAGCCGGGCCAGCGCCTCCGTCACGGCCGCGCGGACGCGAGGGTCGGTCGGCAGGTCGGCGCCGAACACCGCGGCTACGCCCAGCAGGGCGGGGGCGAGCCGCTCGGGCACCGGGCCGGCCGCGCGTGCCACGGTGGCGAGCTCGGCAGCCAGCGGGTCGCGCACGTCGATCGGGCGCCCCCGCTCGTCCGTTCCCGCAACGTAGCGCATCCACGCCGCGACAGCGAGCGCGTGCCGCTCGATCGGCAGACCTTGTGCCAGCCGCTCCCGCATCACGCCTAGAAGACGCTGGGGCAGCTTCTGCGAGCCGTCCATGGCAATCTGCCAAGTGCGGTGCCGCAGCGCCGGATTGCGGAAGCGCTGCAGGAGCGAGCGAGCGTAGCCCGCCACGTCGGTCCCTGGCGGCATGGTAAGCGTAGGCGCGACATCCGCCATCAGGCTCTCCATGAAAGCGGCCAGGCCGGCATCCCCCATCACCTCGGCGACCGTCTCATACCCCGCGAGGTATCCAAGGTAGGCCAAAGCCGAGTGGCTGCCGTTCAGCAGGCGCAGCTTCATCGCCTCGAACGGCGCCACGTCTGAGACGAACTGCGCGCCGGCCGCATCCCAGGCCGGGCGGCCGGCGGGGAAGCGGTCCTCGATCACCCATTGGCTGAACGGCTCGGCCACCACGGGCCAGGCATCCTCCAGCCCCAGGGCTGCGGCGATGCGGGCGCGATCCTCCGCCGTAGTCGCGGGCACGATGCGGTCCACCATGGTATCCGGGCAGGCCACCTCGTCCCGCACGTAGGCGCCGAGATCGGGCGAGAGCAGCCCGGCGAAGCGCGCCAGCACCCCGTGCACGGCGGCGCCGTTCGCCGGCAGGTTGTCGCAGCACAGCACGGTGAAGGGCGGCAACCCGGCATCCCGCCTGTGGGCGATGGCGGACGCGAGGAAGCCGAGGGCCGAGCGAGGCGCCTGGGGATTGGCCAAGTCGTGCACGACGTCCGGATGCGCCTCGTCCAGCAGCCCGGTCGCGGGGTCGCGGCAATAGGCCTTCTCGGTCACGGTCAGGCTGGTGATCGCGACGTCTGGGCGGCACAGCTCATCCAGCAAAGCGGCCGGGCTCTTCGGTGCGACCAGCACGCGCTGCACGCTGCCGATGACCGCGAAGCTGCTCTCCTCGCCCTGCACGTTCAGGGTGTACAGCCCGTCCTGCGGCGCGAGCGCGTCGCGCGTGTCGGCGCTGCGCAGGCTGGCGGCGGCGATGCCCCAGCGCGCATCGCCGGCCTCCAGCACGGCCTCGGTATAGGCGGCCTGGTGCGCGCGGTGGAACGCGCCGATGCCGAGATGCACGATCCCGGTCCGCACCGCCGCGCGGTCGTAGCGGGGGCGACCGATGGTGGCCGGCAGCGCGGCGAGGCCGGCCTGGGTGAGTCGGTGCGGCATTGGGGTCAGACCGGCAGGGCATGCTGGTGCGCGAGCGCCGTGATCACGCCGCGCAGCTCTGCCAGCCCGCGCATCCGCCCGATCGCGGGGTAGCCGGGATGGGTGGCCTTGCCCACGTCGTCCAGCAGCTCGCGGCCATGGTCGGGGCGGAACGGGATGCGCCAGTCCGCCGCTCCACCATCGTGCCGGCGCTGCTGTTCCTGCAGCAATGCATGCACGACCGCCACCATGTCGGTATCGCCGCCGAGATGGTCGGCTTCCATGAAAGACCCGTCCGGCTCATTGGCCACGTTGCGGAGGTGCGCGAAGTGGATGCGGCCGGCGACGCGGCGCGCGATGGCCGGCAGGTCGTTCGAGGGCTTGGCGCCGAGCGAGCCGGTGCACAGGGTCAGGCCGTTGGCCAACGACGGCACGGCATCCAGGATATAGGCGATGTCGTCGGCCGACGTCGTGATGCGCGGCAGGCCCAGCAGGGGCCGCGGCGGGTCGTCCGGGTGGATTGCCAAGCGCACGCCCGCCTCCTCCGCGGCGGGGACGACCTCGCGCAGGAAGCGGGCGAGGTTCTCGCGCAGTCCGGCGCGATCGATGCCGCGGTAGCGCTCCAGCATCCGGCGCAGGCCCTCGATGTCATAGCGGTCGAAGGCGCCGGGCAGTCCGGCCATGATGGTCGCCAGCAGGGTGCGCTTTTCCGTCTCGGTGGCGGCGTCAAACCAGGCGTGGGCGCGGGCGAGCACCTCGTCGGGGTAGTCCGCCTCGGCACCGGGACGCTGGAGCATGTGGCAGTCGAAGGCTGCGAACTCGTGCGCGTTGAAGCGCAGGGCGTTGCCGCCGCCGGGCAGCGGCGCGCGGAGCTGGGTGCGGGCCCAATCGAGCACGGGCATGAAGTTGTAGCAGACGATCCGCACTCCGGCGGCGCCCAGGTTGCGCAGCGATTGCCGGTAATTGTCGAAGTAGGGCGCGAGGTCGCCCTCGCCGAGCTTAATGGCCTCGTGGACCGGCACGCTCTCCGCCACGCTCCAGCGCAGGCCGAGTTCTCCGTCCTGCTCGATGATGGCCTTCCGCTCGGCGATAGCCTCGGCGGGCCAGACCTGGCCGGCGGGGATGCCGTGCAAAGCGGTGACGATGCCGGTGGCGCCCACCTGCCGGATGTGCGGAAGGGTTATGAGGTCATCCGGACCCCACCACCGCCAAGTCTGTTCCATGGAATTCTCCTTTGTGCCTATCCCGGTGGGCGTTGGCAGAGGGCCGGCGAGGAAATTTTCATGCCGGGCAGGATCGAGGCGCGCAGCGCATCGATGCCGAGGGCCGGGCCGCAGCCTCGATGCCGTCGCATCGGGGCAAGGCCCTGACGCACCCGGCGCGGAATACCCGCCGGACCGATCCAATGCCTACCGGGATAGGCACTTAGGCGACGCCGAACGATTAGCGCTTCAGAGCGGCGCTCTGGGCGTGATGGTATAATTCCATTCCGGGTGGACTGCGTTACCTTTGATATTGAGGGTGTCCATCTCGGCGGCGCTGACCTTGATGCCCTTCGGATAGGC
>JBBSIT010000343.1:0-5401 GCA_038231995.1 Acetobacterales bacterium
CGGCATGCTGGGCGCCCACGGCGTGGGCGCTGCTAACATCACCATCGCCGCCGGCGCGGCGCACGCGATAAAGCTGGGCGGGGACGGCCGGGTCGCGTGCTGAATCTTCGGCGACGGCGCGATCAACCGCGGACCGGTCCTGGAAGGGCTGAACTGGGCGGCGGTGTTCGCGCTTCCCGTGCTGTTCGTGTGCGAGGACAACGGCTACGCCGCGACGACGCGCACCGCGTCCATGACGGCCGGCAGCGGTACGTCCGCCCGTGCCCGCGCGCTGGGCCTGCTTGCGACCGAGGTGGACGGCAACGACGTGCTCGCGGTGGACGAGGCGGCGACCCGGCTGGTGGCCGAGATACGCGAGGGCGGCGGACCGCGCTTCCTGCACGCCCGCACCTACCGCATCACCGGGCACACCGGCGCCGACCCGGCCGGCTACCGCCCGGCCTCCGAGGTGGAGGAGGCCCGCCGCACGGACCCGATCGCGCGGGCAGCCGAGACGCTGGCGGCGGCGGGCGTCTCGGCGGGGGAGCTCGCGGCCGACCGCGCCGCCGCCGAGCGCGAGATGGCGGAGGCCTACGGCGCGGCGCTGGCGGCGCCGTTCCCCGACCCGGCGGAGGCGCTGCGGGACGTGCAGGATGTCGGCAGCCCCGAGCAGGACGCCTACTGATGGCGCGGCTCAGCTACCTCGAAGCGTCGCGCCAGGCCCTGGCCGGCGAGATGCGGCGCGACCCTCTGGTCTGGGCCGTGGGCGAGGACCTCGGCCGTGGCGGCGTGTTCGGCCAGTATCGCGGGCTCGCCGAGGAGTTCGGCCCGGACCGGATAGCCGACGCGCCGATCAGCGAGGCGGCGATCATGGGCGCCGCCGTGGGCGCGGCGATGCTCGGCACGCGGCCCGTGGTCGAGATGCGCTTTTCCGATTTCGCGCTGTGCGCCATGGACGAACTGGTGAACCAGGCGGCCAAGGCGCGCTTCATGTTCGGCGGCCAGGCGCGGGTGCCGCTCGTGGTGCGCGAGCCGATCGGCATGTGGCGGTCCTCGGCCGCGCAGCACTCGCAGAGCCTGGAAGCCTGGTACGCCCACGTGCCCGGCCTGGTGGTCGCCTGCCCGTCCACGCCCGCGGACAACGCCGGGCTGCTGCGCAGCGCCATCCGCTGCGACGACCCGGTGGTGCACATGGAGCACAAGAACCTGTGGGCGCTGGAGGACGAGGTGCCGGACGACCCTGACCATCTCGTCCCGTTCGGCCAGGCGCGAGTGGCGCGGGAGGGGCGCGACGTCACGATCGTGTCGTGGTCGGCGCAGGTGCACGCGTGCCTCGACGCCGCAGGGCTGCTGGAGGATGCCGGCGTGTCGGCGGAGGTGATCGACCTGCGGACGCTGTGGCCCTGGGACAAGGCGTGCGTGCTGGACAGCGTATCGCGCACCGGCCGGCTGCTGGTGGTGCATGAGGCGGTGGCGGTCGGCGGGTTCGGCGCGGAGGTGGCGGCGACGGTCGCGGAGCACAGGGCAGCAGACCTGCGCGCGCCAGTGCGCCGGCTGGGCGCGCCGCGCGGGCTGATCGGCTACGCGCCGACCGTGGAGGACGCGATGCGGGTGCCGGTCGCGCGGATCGTGGACGTCGTGCGGGGGATGATGGGTTGAGCGTTACGAACGAGATGACCGGCGGCGAGGCGCTGGCCCGGATGATCCAGGCGCACCGGGGCGGGCCGATGTTCGGCATGGGCGGCTTCCAGCTCCTGCCGTTCTACGACGCGGCAAGGCGGCTCGGGCTGCAGCATCACCTCATCAACGATGAGCGGGCCGGGGTGTTCGCGGCCGACGCCTACGCCAAGGTATCCGGCCGGGTCGGGTTGGTCGATGCGACGCTCGGGCCGGGGGCGACCAACCTGGTCACGGGGCTGGTCGAGGCGCTGAACGCCGGCACGCCGCTGGTGGCGCTGGTCGGCGACGCGCATCGCGACCACGCCTGGAAGAACATGACGCAGGAGAGCCGGCAGGCCGAGATCCTGCGCCCCGCCGTGAAGGAGCTGCTGCGGGTCGAGACGCCGGCGCGCATCCCCGAGCTGATGCGCCGCGCCTTCGCCGTTGCCACCAGCGGCCGGCCCGGTCCCGTGGTGGTGGACGTGCCGGAGGACGTGTGCCACGCCACCCACGGCTACGAGGCCGACGCGTTCGGCACCGACCCGGCGTACGAAACGGCCCCTGCCCTGCGCTGCCGCCCCGATGCGGCGGGCGTGGAGCGCGCCGCGGCGATGCTGGCGGAGGCCCGGCGGCCGGTGCTGCTGGCCGGCGGCGGCGTGCATCTGAGCGGGGCGGCCGAGACGCTGACAGCGCTGGCGCAAGCGCTGAACCTGCCGGTCGCGCACACCATGACGGGCAAGGGCGCGGTCGCCTGTACGGATGCGCTGAGCGCCGGGCTGTTCGGCCGCTACGACCGGATCGCCAACGGGCTGATCGAGGAGGCCGACCTGCTGCTCGTCGTGGGCTGTAAGCTCGGCGAGATCGCGACCAAGCGCTACACCGTGCCGCCGCCGGGCAAGCGGATCGTGCACGTCGATATCGTCGCCGAGGAGATCGGGCGCACGGCCCGGCCGGAACTGGCGCTGTGGGGCGACGCGCGGGAAACCTTGCGCGACCTGCATGCGGCGCTCGCGGACGATGCGGAGCGCATCCGGGCGCGGCAGGCCGGGTATGCCGCCGACGTGGCTGCGCGCATGACGGCCTGGCGCGAGGCGGCGCGGGGGCGCTACGAGTCGGAGGAGGTGCCGGTCAGCATGGGCCGGCTGATGGGCGAGCTGAACCGATCCATGCCGGCGGACGGCATCCTGGTCGCCGATGGCGGCTTCGCGGCGCATTGGGGCGGGCTGCTGTGCGACACCAAGCGGCCCGGCCGCGGCTTCGTGCCGGACCGCGGCTTCGCCTCGATCGGCTACGGGCTGCCCGGTGCCATGGGCGCGGCGCTCGCGGCGCCGGGCCGCGCCGTGGTGAGCCTGACCGGCGACGGCGGGTTCAATATGATGCTCGGCGAGCTGGAGACGGCCCGGCGCATGGACCTCAGCTTCACGCTCGTCGTCGTGAACAACGCGGCGTCCGGCTACGTCAAGGCATTGCAGCACCTGATGTACGGCCCCGGCGCTTACCACGCCTCCGATCTCGCCGAGACGGACTACGCGCGGGTCGCGCAGGCGCTCGGCTGCCGCGGCATCCGGGTCGAGCACCCGTCGTGCGTAGCAGCGGCGCTGGCGGAGGGGATGGCGGGCAGCGGGCCGACGATCATCGACCTCGTCGTCACGCGCGACCCGGCGAAGATGCTGCCGGCGGCGGACAACCGGGCGGTGAAGGTGCGGAGCGGCGACCGGGTCGCCTGAACGAACGGAGGGACCTATGGGGATACTCGGACGGCGCGCGATACTGGCAGGGACGGGCGCGTTCGCCATCGGGCGGGCGCGGGCGGCGGGCGAGTTCCGCTACAAGTTCGCGAGCAACGTGCCGCTGACGCACCCGCTGAACGTGCGCGCGCAGCAGGCGGCGGACCGCATCCGCACCGAGAGCGGCGGCGCGCTCGACATCCAGGTGTTCCCCAACAACCAGCTCGGCGCGGATACGGACGTGCTGTCGCAGCTGCGCTCCGGCGCCGTGGAGTTCTTCACGCTGTCCGGCCTGATCCTGTCCACGCTGGTGCCGGTGGCGAGCATTAACGGCATCGGCTTCGCCTTCACCGACTACGACGCGGTGTGGCGCGCGATGGACGGGGAGCTGGGCGCGCTGATCCGCGGCGAGATCGCCCGCGGCAACCAGATCGTCGCGATGGAGCGCATCTGGGACAACGGGTTCCGCCACATGACGACCTCCACCAAGCCGATCCGCGGGCCCGAGGACCTGCAGGGCTTCAAGATGCGCGTGCCGGTCAGCCCGCTCTGGACGTCGATGTTCAAGGCGTTCGGCGCCTCGCCGATCAGCATCAACGCGGCCGAGATGTACTCCGCGCTGCAGACCCGGATCGCCGACGGGCAGGAGAACCCGCTCGCCGCGATCTGGAACACCAAGATCTACGAGGTGCAGAAATACCTCGCCCTGTCCGGGCACATGTGGGACGGCTACTGGTTCCTGGCCAACCGCCGCGCCTGGCAGGCGCTGCCGGCCGAGCTGCGCACGCTCGCGGCCCGGCACCTCGACCAGTCCGCGCTAGACCAGCGCGCCGACCTCGCGACGCTCAACACCAGCCTGGCGACGGTCCTGCAAGCCAAAGGCATGGCGTTCAACGAGGTTGACAAGGACGCCTTCCGCGAGGCGCTGCGCCGGGCCGGGTTCTACCAGGAGTGGCGCAGCAAGTACGGCGAGCAGAACTGGGCGGTGCTGGAGCGCGCTGCGGGCGGCACGCTGCCCTGATGGCGGGGCGGCTGGACGGGCGGGTGGCGCTGGTGCTGGGCGCCGGGTCGTCCGGGCCGGGCTGGGGCAACGGCAAGGCGGCGGCGGTGCTGTATGCGCGCGAGGGCGCGCGGGTCGCGGCGGTGGACGTGAACCCGGCCGCAGCCGAGGAGACGCGCGGGCTGATCGCCGGCGAGGACGGGGCCGCCATCGCGCTGGCGGCCGACGTGACGGACGAGGCTGCGGTGGTGGCGGCCGTGGCGCGCGTGGTCGCCGAGTTCGGGCGCATCGACGTGCTGCACAACAATGTCGGCGTGACCGGCCTGGCGCCGGGCGGCACGGACCCGCTCGCGATGACGGCGGAGCAGTGGCGCCGGACGGTGGACATCAACCTGACCAGCGTGTTCCTGGCGTGCCGGCACGCCGTGCCGGTCATGCGCGCACAGGGGCGCGGCGCCATCGTCAACGTGTCCTCGCTGGCGGCGGAGCGGATCAACGCCTACCCCTATTTTGCCTACTACGCCTCGAAGGCCGGGCTGAACCACCTGACGCGGGCGCTGGCGGTGCAGTACGCGCCCGACGGCATCCGCGCCAACGCCGTCATGCCCGGCGTCATGGACACGCCGCTGATCCACGGCCAGATCGCCGGGCAATACGCCGACCGCGAGGCGATGATGCGGGCGCGGCACGCCATGAGCCCGATGGGCCGCATGGGCGATGCATGGGACGTGGCGCGGGCGGCGCTGTTCCTGGCATCGGACGACGCGGGCTACATCACGGGGGTGTGCCTGCCCGTCGATGGCGGGCTGTCCTGCATATCCCGGTAAGAGCATGCGCTGGAAATCAACCTGAAGCTGAATGTGTTTGTAGATAACGAAACTTTATTGAAAGTTTGAGTAACTCCCAAGCACCTGCTCTCGATCGTTACGATGAGAGGAGGTCCACGAGATCCCCGGTCGGCATGGTCAGGGCTCGGAGGATTTTGATCCCGTGCTTTCGGGCGGTGGAGATGACCGAGCGCATGGTGGCGAAGATC
>JBBSIT010000344.1:0-5398 GCA_038231995.1 Acetobacterales bacterium
CATTCCAAAGGACTGCCCCCATGGCCTGCGAACTTCCCCCCCTGCCCTACAGCCACAGCGCACTCGCCGAGCGCGGCATGTGCCAGGAGACGATGGAGCTGCACCACGACAAGCACCACCAGGCCTACGTGACGGCGCTGAACGGCTTCGTCGAGAAGGACCCGTCGCTGCAGGGTAAGTCGCTCGAGGAGATCATCAAGTCCACGCACGGCAACGCCGACAAGGCGCCGGTGTTCAACAACGCCGGGCAGCACTGGAACCACAGCCTGTTCTGGCCGATGATGTCGCCGACCGGCGGCGGCATCCCGGGCAAGCTGGAGCAGAAGATCACTCAGGACTTCGGCAGCGTGCAGGCGTTCAAGGACGCCTTCAAGACAGCCGCCGTGGGCCAGTTCGGCTCGGGCTGGGCATGGCTGGCGATGGGCCAGGACGGCAAGTTGAAGGTGACGAAGACGCCGAACGGCAGCAACCCGCTCGCCACCGGCGAGGGCAAGGCCCTGCTCGGCATCGACGTGTGGGAGCACAGCTACTACCTGGACTTCCGCAACCGCCGGCCGGACTACGTGACCAACTGGCTCGACAAGATCGCCAACTACGAGTTCGCCGCCGCCCAGATGGGCTGAAGCTGGCTATTTAGTGGACCGATTCACCTGCCGCTCAGCGAGCGTCAGGATCGGACCACTACGACGCCCTCGCGGCCGGCTTGCTGTCGTTGGCCGCGACGGGCGTCAGCACCGACGTGATGGTGTCGCGCAGCACCGTGACGCGCACGTTCGGTGCGATCTCGACCTCGACCTCGTCCGAGCCGTCCTTGATCCGCTGCACGGTGGCCAGGATACCGCCGGACGTGACGACCTTGTCGCCGCGCTTCAGCGCCGCAAGCATTGCCTTGACCTGCTTCTGCCGCTGTTGCTGTGGGCGGATCAGCAGGAAGTAGAACACGCCGAAGATCAGGACCAGCGGCAGGAACTGCGTAGCCGCGCCGATCATCCCGGCGGCATCCTGAGCGTAGGCGGTGGAGATGAGCATCAGGGCCCCCTGGGTTGCCGTGGTTGCGGCGGGACCATAAAGCGCTTTCACGCCGACTGGAACCGCTTGCGGTTTCAGTCGAACCGCGTGAGTAAGCGCGATCTTCACGAAACAACTAGGCGGCTTGCACGCACTCCGCGTGCAAGCCGCCTAGTTTGCGGCCCCCTCCCGTCAAGCCGTTTGGATGAGCATGGACCTGCAGTTGCTGACCCGCATCGCCGAGGCGCTTGAGCGCCTGGCGCCCCCGCCGCCGGGCCGGCCGGACCTCGGGGGCGCGGACGCGTTTGTCTGGCACCCCGCGCCGCCGCATCTCGCGCCCGTGCCGGTCGTCAGCCGGGTCGATATCGGGCTGCTGCAGGGCATCGAGCGGCAGAAGGGCATCCTGCTGGACAACACGCTGCGCTTCGCCCGCGGCTTGCCGGCCAACAACGCCATGCTGTGGGGCGCGCGCGGCATGGGCAAGTCCTCGCTGGTCAAGGCGGCGCACGCGGCCGCCAACGAGGCCGCTCCTGGCAGCCTCGCGCTGATCGAGATCCACCGCGAGGACATCGCCACGCTCCCCGCGCTGCTCGCCCTGCTGCGGGACCAGCCCCGGCGCTGCCTGGTGTTCTGCGACGACCTGTCGTTCGAGCGGGAGGACGCCGACTACAAGGCGCTGAAATCGGTGCTGGACGGCGGCATCGAGGGGCGGCCCGGCACGGTCTTGTTCTACGCCACCAGCAACCGGCGCCACCTGATGCCGCGCGACATGATCGAGAACGAGCGGGCGACGGCGATCAACCCGTCCGAGGCGACGGAGGAGAAGGTGTCGCTCAGCGACCGCTTCGGCCTGTGGATCGGTTTTCACACGTGCGACCAGGAGGCCTACTTCGCCATGGTCGAGGCCTATGCCGGCGCAATGCGGCTGCCGATCGAGCGCGACGCGCTGCGAGCGGGGGCGGTGGAGTGGTCCGTCACGCGCGGCGCGCGGTCCGGCCGGGTCGCCTGGCAGTTCATCCAGGTCCTGTCCGGGCGGCTCGGGGTCCCGATGGAGGGCCAGGAGACGAAAATGCCCTGAGCGGCCAGCTCATAGGAATGCCCTAAAGCAGCAACAGGCCGGACGGTAAGGCATCGGCGGTGGACCGGGCCGACCCGTCATAGAGGCGATGGCACAGGTCGGCGGCGCCCTGCTGCTCGGCCGTCTCCATTCCTGCCGCGACCTGCAGCGCCATGAGGCGGGTGACGCGCCCGCCGGCGGCCAGGGCCGCGCGGTCCAGCCGGCATGCGGCCTCGCGCATCGCGCCCGCCGTGCGCGGCAGGTGCGCGAGCAGGCAGTCCTGCACCGGGTCGGGCACCAGCAACTGACGGTCGGACAACAGCCGGGCCAGCAACGCGCGCAGGGTGACATCGTCCGGCGCGCGCAGCTCGACGGCGGCGATGGCGCGCAGGCGGCTCGCGAGGTCGGGCAGCCCGGTCGGCCAGCGGGCGGGCGGCTCCTGTCCAGCCAGCAGCACGGGGTGCCCGGCCTCGGCGGCGGCGTTCAGCAGACGAAGCAGCGCCGGCTCGTCGGCGTCGTCCGCGTCATCGACCGCCACCGGGCCGGCGCACCAGCCGGAATGACGCAGGAACGGCCCTTGATGGAGGGTGGCGCCGGTGCGCCCCGCCCAGAGATGCAGCAGGTGCGTCTTGCCGTTGCCGGCGCCGCCCCAGAGCGCGAGCCGGCCGGACGGCCAGGCGGCCGTGCGCCGCAGCCAGGCGAGCGCCTCCGCGTTGGACGGGGCATGCAGCACGTCCTCGGCCGCGTAGTGCGGCGCGTGCTTGAACGGCAGCGCCAGTTGACGGATCGCGCTCAAGGATCGGCCGTGCTCAAGGATCGGCCGTGCTCAAGGATAGACCGTGTTCAAGGACGGGGTGGGTCGAGGTAGAGCGGGCTCTGCAGGTAGCGGCGCAGCCAGAAGCGCATGAGCACCCCGAGCGTGGCTGTGAGCGGCACCGCCATCAGCACGCCGAGGAAGCCGAACGCCGCCCCGCCCGCGAACAGCGCGAAGATGACGGCGACGGCGTGCAGCTCCACCCGGTCGCCGAGGAAGCGCGGGTAGATGACGTAGGCCTCCATGAGTTGCCCCAGGATGAACACGCCGCCCACGGTGGCGACGCCGTGCCAGGTCGGGAACTGCGCGAAGGCGAGGCCGATGCTGGCGACGGCGCCGGTGATGGTGCCGACATAGGGGATAAAGGAGAGCAGGCCCGCGGAGATGCCGACGATCAGGCCGAGGTCGAGCCCGACGGCGGAGAGGGCGACGGCGTAGAACACCGCGAGCGCCACGCAGCAGATGGCCTGCCCGCGCAGCCAGGCCGACAGGATGCGGTCCACCTCGCGCGCCTGTGCCCGCAGCACCCCGGCGTAGCGGCGCGGCAGCCAGCTATCCAGGCGCGCGACCGCCCGCGGCCAGTCGCGCAGCACGTAGAACGCGACGACGGGCGTCACGACCACGAGCGACAGCACGTTGAACAGGGCGAACCCGCTGCCGACGATGCGGGTGAGCGCGCCGGCGAGGAAGGCGAGCATGGCGCCGGCCTGGCCGCTCACGAGGTCGCGCAGCTTCTCGTCCACGAACTCCGGGCCGAGCCGGTCCTGCAGGAGGGTAATGACCTCCCCGGCCCAGGTCCGCACGGACAGCACGTAGGACGGCACGCGGGAGATCAGGATGCCGATCTGCGCGAGCAGCAGGGGATACAGCAGCAACGCGAACAGCAGGCACGCCGCCACCAGGGTCAGCACCATGCCGAACGCCGCCGCCCCGCGCGGCATGCCCGCGCGCGACAGCCGCGTGGTCGGCGGGTCGAGGAAGTAGGCGATCCCTGCAGCAGCCACGAACGGCAGCAGGATGGACGCGAACAAATAGAGCGCGAGATAGGTCGCGACCAGCAGCCCGGCCAGCAATCCCCGGCGCTGCGCCCGGGTCGCGACGCGAGCGGACGGTGGGGCGGGCGCGTCCGGGCGCAGGGCGTCTCCCTCCGGCGGCCGGGCCATCTGCAGGGTGGGCGGAAGGCTCATCGCAGGCGCGCGCCGATCCAGACATTCGTGGCGCCGGACGCCAGCGTGGTGAGCGCGACCAGCCAGGTCAGCGCTCCCATCAGCGCCGGCGCCTGCAGGCCGAAGCCGGACAGCAGCAGCGCCAATGCCACCAGCAGGATCTGCATCGCCGTGTTCAGCTTGGAGATGAAGGGCGGGCGGATCACCACGCGGTGCCCGAGTTGCCAGAGCACGAGCACGCCACCGATGATGACGACATCGCGGAATACCACTAGGATAGCGAGCCAGTCCGGCAGCACGCCGATGGCGGCGAGCGTCACGTACATGCCGACCAGCAGCGCCTTGTCGGCCATGGGATCGAGGATGGCGCCCAGCGCCGTCGGACCCAGGCGGCGCGCCAGCCAGCCGTCCACCGCGTCCGACAGCCCGGCGAGCACGAACAGGCCGAGGGCGGCCATCAGCTCGTGCCGCAGCACCAACCAGATCGCCAGCGGCACGGCGCAGAGCCGGGCGAAGGTGATGATGTTCGGCAGGTTCACCAGGGCGCTGCCGGGCCGCAGGGGTGCTAAGCCGTCAGGCATGGGCGGCCCCGCGGCGCCATGTTGCGCGCGCTCCGACGCTGTGGTTCTGTCCGCCGCGCGTGAAGGGCCCCTGCATCGCGCCAGTCTAGCGCATCCGGGGCCGCCGAACAGCACTCCGGAGGCGTCCCATGACCAGCGATCCACGGCACAATGGCGCCACATACCGTGACGCCGGCGTGGACATCGAGGCGGGGGACGCGCTGGTCGAACGCATCAAGCCGCTCGCCCGCGCGACGGCGCGGCCCGGCGTCATGGGCGGGCGCGGCGGCTCCGGCGCGTTTTCCGACCGGCGCGCCGCCGGGTTCCGCGACCCGGTGCTGGTCAGCAGCACGGACGGCGTCGGCACCAAGCTCAAGGTCGCGATCGGCACCGGGCGGCACGGCACCGTCGGCATCGACCTGGTGGCGATGTGCGTCAACGACCTGGTCGTGCAGGGCGCCGAACCGCTGTTCTTCCTGGATTACTTCGCGACGGGGGCGCTGAGCGTCGATCAGGCCGCGACCGTGATCGCCGGCATCGCCGAGGGCTGCGCGCGGGCCGGGTGCGCCCTGGTCGGCGGGGAGACGGCCGAGATGCCGGGATTCTATGCCGCGGGCGACTACGACCTGGCCGGATTCGCCGTGGGCGCCGCCGAACGGGACGCGCTGCTGCCGCGCGAGGTGCGGCCCGGCGACGCCGTGCTCGGCTTGCCCAGCTCGGGCGTGCACAGCAACGGGTTCTCGCTGGTGCGCCGGGTCGTGGCGATGGCCGGCGGGGCATGGGAGGCGGAGGC
>JBBSIT010000345.1:0-5393 GCA_038231995.1 Acetobacterales bacterium
GGGCCGCAGGAGATGGCGGAGCACGTGCGCTGGCTGGCGGCGAACTGGCCGGGGCTGCTGAGCGTGCAGCCGAACGCCGGGTTGCCGGAGCTGGTGGACGGGCGGACGCGCTACCCGCTGGGCGCGGCGGAGATGGCGAGCTGGATGGAGCGTTTCCTCGCCGAGGACGGGCTGAACCTGATCGGCGGCTGCTGCGGCACGAGCATCGAGCATATCGAGGCGCTGGACGCGATGCTCCGCCGCCGCGGCGGGTTCCGGCCCGCCCCGGTGGAGCGCCGGCCGGTCTGGGTGCCCTCGGTCGCGAGCCTCTATGGCCAGACGCCGCTGCGCCAGGAGAACGCCTACTTCTCCATCGGCGAGCGCTGCAACGCGAACGGCAGCAAGAAGTGGCGCGAGCTGCAGGAGCGGGGCGACTGGGATGGCTGCGTCGCCGTGGGCCGCGAGCAGGTCGCCGAGGGATCGAACAGCCTGGACGTCTGCACCGCCTTCGTCGGCCGCGACGAGATCGCCGAGATGAACGAGGTCATCACGCGCTTCACCAGCAGCGTGAACTCCCCCCTCGTGATCGACAGCACGGAGACGCCGGTGATCACGGCGGCGCTGAAGCTGCATGGCGGCAAGCCGATCATCAACTCGATCAACTTCGAGGACGGCGAGGACGCGGCGCGCGATCGTCTTCTTCTGGCGAAGAAGTTCGGCGCCGCGGTGATCGCGCTGACCATCGACGAGGTGGGTATGGCCAAGACGCCCGACACCAAGCTCGCCGTCGCCCGGCGCCTCGTCGAGTTCGCGTGCGACAAGCACGGGCTGGCGCAGTCCGACCTGCTGATCGACCCGCTCACCTTCACCATCGCGACCGGCAACGAGGACGACCGCAAGCTCGGCCAATGGACGCTCGAAGGCATCAAGCTGATCAGCGAGGCATTCCCCGACATCCAGATCATCCTCGGCCTGTCCAACATCAGCTTCGGCCTCAACCCGGCGGCCCGCGCCGTGCTGAACTCAGTGTTCCTGGACCACGCCGTGCGCGCCGGCATGACCGGCGCCATCGTGCATGTCAGCAAGATCAGGCCGTTGCACCAGATCGCTCCCGAGGAGCTGCAAGTCTGCGAGGACCTGATCTTCGACCGCCGGCACGAGGGCTACGACCCGCTGAAGCGGCTGCTGGAGCTGTTCGCCGACCGCAAGGCGGCCGACGCGGTGAAGAAGAAGCGCGCCGAGACGGTCGAGGGCCGGCTGAAGGACCGCATCATCGACGGTGACCGCAAGGGCCTGGCCGACGAGCTCGATGACGCCATGCGGACGCTCCCGCCGCTCACGATCATCAACGACATCCTGCTCGACGGCATGAAGGTGGTGGGCGAGCTGTTCGGCGCCGGCAAGATGCAGCTCCCGTTCGTCCTGCAATCGGCCGAGACCATGAAGGCCGCCGTCGCGCACCTGGAGCCGCACATGGAGCGGGCCGAGGGCCAGGAGAAGGGCACTATCGTGCTCGCCACCGTGAAGGGCGACGTGCACGACATCGGCAAGAACCTGGTCGATATCATCCTGACCAACAACGGCTACCGGGTGGTCAACCTCGGCATCAAGGTGAAGCTGGCCGACATGGTGGAGGCAGCAAAGGAGAACCACGCCCACGCCATCGGCATGAGCGGGCTGCTGGTGAAATCCACCGTGGTGATGCGCGAGAACCTGGAGGAGATGAGCCGGCAGGGGCTGGAGATCCCCGTCATGCTCGGCGGCGCGGCGCTGACCCGCAACTACGTAGAGGACGACTGCGTGCGCGCCTACGCGTGCGGCCGGGTCGCCTACGCGCGGGACGCGTTCGACGGGCTGCACCTGATGGACAAGGCGACCGGCAACGGGTTCGACGACTACCTCGCCGTCGTGCAGTCCAAGCGTCAGGGCAAGGCGCGCAACACCCAGCGCACGCTGGGCCAGGCCGACGCCCGTGCCTTCCGCCCGGTGGACGTCGCCGCCGTGCAGGCCCGGCGCCGGGCCATCACCCGCCCCGTCCCCGTGCCCGAGCCGCCCTTCTGGGGTGCCCGCACCATCGAGGCGCCGGCCAAGGCGGTCGTGCCGTTCATCAATGAGCGCAGCCTGTACCAATTCCAGTGGGGCTTCCGCAAGCAGGGCAAGACGCTGGAGGACTTCCTCGGCTGGGCGAAGCAGGAGCTGCGCCCCGTCATGAAGCGCATGCTGGCGCTCTGCGAGGCGGAGGACATCCTGCGGCCGCAAGCGATCTACGGCTACTGGAAGGCCGCTGGCGTCGGCAACGAGCTCGTGCTGTTCGAGCAGGACGGCACGACCGAGCTTTGCCGCTTCGCCCTGCCGCGCCAGCCCAAGGAGGACGGCGAGTGCATCGCCGACTTCTTCCGCGACATCGACGACGAGGAGCGCGACGTGATCGGCCTGCAGGTCGTCACCGTCGGGCAGAAGGCGTCCGATACGGCCCGCCTCTGGTTCGAGGACAACCGCTACCAGGACTACCTCTACTTGCACGGCCTGTCCGTCGAGATGGCCGAGGCGATGGCGGAGTACACCCACAAGCGCATCCGCGCCGAGCTGGGCTTCGCCGCCGAGGACGACCGGGACCTGGAGAAGATGCTCGCCCAGAGCTACCGCGGCGCCCGCTACAGCTTCGGCTACCCTGCTTGCCCCCACATCGAGGACCAGGAGCCGCTGCTGCGCCTGCTCGGCGCCGAGCGCATCGGCGTATCGTTGTCCGACGAGTGGCAGCTCCACCCGGAGCAGAGCACCAGCGCCATCGTCGTGCTGAACCCGCGGGCGAAATACTTCTCAGTGTAGGCGAGGGCTTGGGGCAGACCCCCAATCTTTGCTACAGCACGCCGGTGGACCGGGTAGAGCGCATCGCAGGCGGCACGATCGCCGTGGGCATCCTGGTGCTCGCGCTTAAGACGGCTGCCTGGTGGATCACCGGCTCCGCCGCGCTGTTCTCCGACGCGCTGGAGAGCGTGGTCAACGTGGTCGCCAGCGTCGTCGCCTTCATCGCCCTGCGCCTCGCCGCCAAGCCCGCCGACGCCAACCACCCCTATGGTCACGACAAGGCCGAGTTCTTCGCCGCCGTCATCGAGGGCGCGCTGATCATCGTCGCCGCGCTCTCGATCCTGTTCGCGGCATGGGGCAGCCTCGCCAACCCCCGGCCGCTGGAGGCGCCCTGGCCCGGCCTCGGCCTCAACGCGGTCGCAACCGCGATCAACGCCGGCTGGGCCGGCCTGCTGCTGCGCGCCGGGCGCCGGCACCGCTCGGCCGCGCTGCAGGCGGATGCGCGGCACCTCTACGCCGATGTCGTCACCTCCGCCGGCGTCACCTTAGGCCTCGTGCTCGCGGTGCAGACCGGCATCCTGCTGCTCGATCCGCTGCTCGCGGCGGCGACCGCCGTGCACGTGCTGTGGTCCGGAGTGGTCGTGATGCGGGAGAGCGTCGGCGGCCTGATGGACGCGGCGCCGGCCGCCGTCATGGTCGAGCGCATCCGCGTCCTGGTCGGCGAGCACGCGCAGGGCGCCATCGAGGCGCACGACATGCGGACCCGCTACGCCGGGCGGCTGACTTTCCTCGAGTTCCATCTCGTCGTGCCCGGCGACATGCGGGTCGCCGAGGCGCACGCCATCTGCGACCGCGTCGAGGAGGCGCTGCGGGCCGAGATGGAAGGCCTCGTCATCACCATCCATGTTGAGCCCGACAGCAAGGCCAAGCATCGCGGCGTGCTGGTGCTGTGAGGGCCGCGGCACTCGCCCTGGCAGCCCTGCTCCTGATGGCCGCAGCGCCCGCCGCGGAACGGATCGTCTCGCTTAACCTCTGCTCGGACCAACTGTTGGTCCTGCTCGCGCCCGAGCGCATCGCCGCCCTCTCCACCCTCTCGCGCGACCCGGCGCTCTCCTTCGTCGCCGGCCGCGCCGCCGCCCTGCCCCAGGTGCGCGCGGATGCCGAGGCCGTGCTGCGGCTCAAGCCAGACCTGGTGCTGGCCGGGCGCTACGGCGCGCAGGCGACCCTCGCGCTGCTAGAGGCGCGCGGCCTGCACGTCCTGCGCCTGGAGCAGCCGCGCAGCTTCGACGAGATCCGAGTCCAGATTCGCGAGCTGGCGGCGGCGCTCGGCGTGTCGGACCGGGGCGAGGCGCTGGTGGCCGGGATGGATGCACAGCTGGCCGCCCTGCCCCGGCCGGCGCGCGCCGTCCGGGCGCTGCTGTGGCAGCCGCGCGGCTGGACCAGCGGGCCGGGCACCCTCGGGGACGCCGTGCTGCACGCGGCGGGGCTGGCCAACGCAGGCGCCGGCGGCCAGGTCGGGATCGAGGCCTTGCTGACGCACCCGCCCGACCTGCTCGTAACCGCAACGGCGCCGTCATACCCCTCGCTCGCGACCAGCATGCTGCGCCATCCCGCGCTCGCCGGCCTGCCGCGCCGCGAGGTGCCGCCAGCCGTCCTGATCTGCGGCGGGCCGTTCACCGCGCGGGCCGCCGAGCTGCTGGCACAGTGAAGCTGGCGCTGCTGGCGGCCGCCCTGTTCGGCCTGTCGCTGCTGGTGGGCGGCGCCGGATTCGGCGTGCCCGACGCAGCCATCCTCTGGCAGCTCCGGCTGCCGCGCGCGGCGCTGGCGCTGCTGGTCGGCGCGGGGCTCGGCCTGTCCGGCGCGGTGCTGCAGGGCGCACTGCGCAATCCGCTCGCCGACCCCGGGCTGCTCGGCGTCGCCGGCTGCGCGGCGCTGGGCGCGGTGAGCGTGTTCTACTGGGGCTTGTCCGCCGCCTTCGCGCCAGCGCTGCCGCTGGGCGGGATGCTCGGCGCCGGGCTGGGCTGCGCGACGCTGCTGGGCTTCGCCGGCCGCGCGCCGTCCGGCCCGGCGCTGATCCTCGCGGGCGTCGCCGTCTCCGCGCTCGCGGGCGCGCTGCTCGCGCTCGCGCTCACCCTCGCGCCCAACCCGTTCGCGCTGGCGGAGATCACGTTCTGGCTCATGGGCGGGCTGGAGGACCGCAGCCTGCTCCATGTCTGGCTCGCCGCGCCGCCGATCCTGTTCGGCATTCTGGTGCTGCTGCGGCTCGGCCCGGGGCTGGACGCGCTGAGCCTCGGCGAGGCGACCGCGGCGAGCCTCGGCGTGCCCATCGCCGGCACCTTGCGGCGCGTGGCGCTGGGCGTGTCGCTCGCCGTCGGCGCCGGCGCTGCGGTGGCGGGCGGGATCGGCAGTCTGGGCTAACTGCTCGATCTGGCGGTCGAGAGCGAGGAGGCGCGCTTCCGAGTCGGCCAGGCTCTGGAGGAGGGCGACTAAGGCCGGGGCGCTGGCCGCGGCCAGGTCGGGGTCGGCGATGGAGTCGGCGGCGAGGGCTTTGAGCTGGGCGGCTTTGGGGCGCAGTTTCCAGTCCTTCTCCAGGGTGGCGAGGCGGA
>JBBSIT010000346.1:0-5382 GCA_038231995.1 Acetobacterales bacterium
ACGCTGGCCAGCACTCCCCGCGTGTACGGATGGGTCGGCCGGGCGAACAGCTCGGCGGCCGGCGCGCTCTCGACCACCTGGCCCGCGTACATGACGCTCACCCGGTCCGCCACCCGCGCCACCACGCCGAGGTCGTGCGTGATCAGCAGCATCGCCAAACCCATCTCGCGCTGCAGCCCGGCCAGCAGGCGCAGGATGCCGGCCTGCACGGTCACATCCAGCGCCGTGGTCGGCTCGTCGGCGATCAGCAGCTCCGGGCCGCACATCAGGCTCATGGCGATCATCACGCGCTGCCGCAGCCCGCCGGAGAGCTGATGCGGGAACTGCCCCAGCCGCAGACCCGGCGCCGTGATGCCGACGCGGCCCAGCAGCTCCGCCGCCCGCTCCAGCGCCGCCCGCCGCCCGCCGCCGCGGTGCCGCGTCAGGACCTCGGCCATCTGGCTGCCGACGGTGTAGGCCGGGTTGAGGCTGGTCATCGGCTCCTGGAAGATCATCGCCAGCTTGTCGCCGCGCAGCCGGCTCATGGCGCGCTCGGACAGCGGCAGCAGGTCGGCGCCCTGGAACCGCAGCGCGTCGGCCGAGCGCCGGGCGCCGCGGGCGAGCAGGCCCATGACCGCCAGCGCGGTGACGGACTTGCCGCAGCCGCTCTCGCCCACCACGCAGTGCGTCTCGCCGCGCTCGACGGTGAGCGACACGCCGCGCACCGCCTCGGTCGCCCCGAAGCCGACGCGCAGGTTGGCGACTTCCAGGACAGGGCTCAAGCGTCCCGCGCCACGCCGAACAGGTCGCGCAGCCCGTCCCCGAGCAGGTTGATGCCGAGCACGAGCGCGAACAGGGCAACGCCGGGCACCATGATGACCCAGGGCTCGAAGAACATGTAGTCCTTCCCTTCGGCGATCATCAGCCCCCAGCTCGGCAACGGCGCCGGCACGCCGAGGCCGAGGAAGGACAGCGCCGCCTCGAGCAGGATCGCGAGTGCCACTTCAAGCGTCGCCACCACCACCAGGTGCTGCGCGATGTTGGGCAGCACCTCGTGCAGCAGCACGTGCGCGCGGCTCGCCCCGGCGGCTTGGGCGGCGGCGACGTAATCGAGCGTGCGGACCTGCATCGTGGTCGTGCGCGCCACCACGGCGAAGCGGTCCCACAGCAGCAGCCCGAGCGTCAGCACCACCACGGTGAGCGAGCTGCCGATGAGCGACACGACCGCGAGCGCCACCAGGATCAGCGGCACGCTGAGCCGGCAGGTGATGGCGAACATCACGAGGTCGTCCACCCGGCCGCCGAAGAAGCCGCCGAGCACCCCGAGCGTGGTGCCGATCAGCCCCGAGGTCAGCGCCGCGCACACGCCGATCAAGAGCGAGATGCGCGCGCCATAGACCAGCCGCGCCAGGTAGTCCCGCCCGAGCTGGTCCGTGCCGAGCAGGTGCGCCTCCGTCCCGTTCGGCATCCAGGCCGGCGGCACCAGCCGGTGCATCAGGTCCTGCGCGAACGGGTCGTGCGGCACGAGGCTCGGTCCGATCAGGGCCGCGACGATGGTTACGCCCACGATCAGCGCGCCGAGGCCGGTGGACAGGTCACGGAGCCGCATCAGGCGGCCCGGAGCCGCGGGTCCAGCACCGCGTTGAGCATGTCCGCCAGAAGGGTGAGGCCAATATAAATAATCGCCAGCAGCATCACGACGGCCTGCACGACGGGAAAATCATTCTTGCTGATGCTCTCCCAGGCGAGGTAGCCGACGCCGGGCAGGTTGAACACGCTCTCGATCACGATGGAGCCGCCCAGCATGAAGCCGAGCTGCACCGCCGCGATCGCCACCACCGGCATCGCGGCATTGCGGGCGGCGTGCTTCAGCACGATGCTGGCCCGGCTCAGCCCCTTGGCCCGCGCCGTGCGGATGTAGTCCGACCGCAGCGCCTCGATCATGCCCGAACGCGTGAGCCGCATCAGCGCGGGGATGGCGGAGAACGACAGCACCAGCCCCGGCAGCACGTAGCCCTCCGGCCCGTCCAGCCCTTGGATCGGGAACCATTGCAGCCGCAGCCCGAAGCCGATGATGAGCAGCAGCGCCAGCCAGAAGCTCGGCATTGCCTGGCCGATCAGCGCCACCAGCATGATCGCCCGGTCCGCCAGCGTCCCCTCGCGCAGCGCCGCCAGGATGCCGAGCGGCAGCGCGATCGCCACCGCGAAGCCGATGCCGACCAGCCCGAGCGTGACCGTGATCGGCAGCCGCGTGCGGATCAGGTTCGCCACCGGCTCGCGGTACAGGTAAGACCGCCCGAGGTCCCCGCGCGCCGCGGCGCCCACCCAGTCGAAGAACTGCGTCAGCATCGGGCGGTCCAGGCCGTAGGCCGTGCGGATCGCCGCAACATCTGCCGCCGTCGCCTGCGGCCCGGCGACGGCGAGCGCCGGGTCGCCAGCGATGCGCGTCAATGTGAAGCTGAGCACCAGCACCGTGAGCCCGACGAGCACGGCAAGCACGGCCCGGCGGAGCAGGAAGGATCGCATGGCCCGACCCTATGAGGCGGGTTGAGTGGTATCAAGGCCTGAGCTGCATCAGCTCCAGCCGGTTGCCGAACGGGTCGTCCACGTGGACGCGGTCGTAGCCGTCCAGCGCCACGTCGCCGCGCACAGGGTGGCCGGCGCCTTCGAGAGCGCGAACCAGCGCGGGCAGGTCATCGACCAGCAGCGCCGGATGCGCCTTGCGCGCGGGATGGAACTCGTCGTCCACGCCCAGATGCACCCGCACCGGCCCGGCGCCGAACCAGGCGCCGCCGCGCGCGGCCAGCGAGGACGGCTTGGGGACCTCTGCGAGCCCCAGCAACCCGGCGTAGAACGCGCGCGCCTGCGCCTCCTGTCCGGCGGGCATCGCGAGCTGAACGTGATCGAAAGCGAGGACGGCCATGACGCGAGACTACCGCCCCGCGCTGGCCAGGCAAAGTACTTGCGTGCAGGATGGCTGCCATGCCGGCCGTCCGACCGCTCGCCCTCGCCGCGTGCCTGCTGCCCGTGGCGGCCGCAGCCGAGCCCACATTGCTCCCGCCGGTCAGCCCGGCCTGCATCTCGTCGCCGTTCGGCTGGCGCAGCAAAGTCGGCCCGCACGCGCCGGAGGGCTTCCACAACGGCGTGGACCTGCCGGCGCCCGCTGGGGCGTTGGTGCACGCGGCGGCCGACGGCGCCATCCTGCGCATCCGCCGCCAGGGCCTCGGCGGCGTCACGGTCCATGTCGGGCATCCCGGCGGGCTGACCACGCTCTACGCCCATCTCGGCAACCTCGTGCCCGCCATCGCCGAGGGCAAGCGCGCCGTCGCCGCGGGGGAGCGGCTGGGCCGCGTCGCGCGCACCGGCGTCACCTCCGGCACCCACGTGTTCTTCGCCGTCCTGCGCGGCGCCGAGGCAATCGACCCCGAGCCGCTGCTGGGAGTGCCGCGTTGCCAGAGGTGAGCGACCATTTCGACGGGCGGCGCTTCTTCAATCCCGAACCCGTCAGCCCGCGCGGCCTCGCCACCATCCTGCGCTGGCAGCTCACGAAGCAGGCGGAACCGTGGCCGCGCTGGGTGGACGACCCGCCATGGCCGCCGCCCGGTCCCGTGACGCCGGGCCATGCGAGCCTGACGTTCATCGGCCACAGCACCCTCCTGATCCGGTTCGCGGCAGAGGACGGCACGCTGTTCACCATCCTGACCGACCCGGTGTTCAGCGCGCGCTGCTCGCCGCTGCCCTGGGCCGGGCCGAAGCGGGTGCGCGCGCCGGGCCTGGCGCTCGACGCCCTGCCGCGTCCGGACGTGGTGCTGGTCAGCCACAACCACTACGACCACCTGGATCTCGCCAGCCTGCGCACGCTCCGCAAACGGTTCGCGCCGCGGTTCATCACGACGCCGGGCAACGCGCGCACGCTGCGCCGCGCCGGCATCACGGACGCCGCGGAACTCGACTGGTGGGAGGCGCTCCAGCTCGGCCCCCTCCGCGTCACGGCGGCGCCCGCCAGTCACTTCTCCCGCCGCGGGATGCTCGACACCGACCGCACGCTCTGGGCCGGGTTCATGCTGGAGCTGGACGGGCAGCGCCTGCTGTTCGCAGGCGACAGCGGCGCCGGGCGGCACTGGGCCGGCATCCGCGAGCGGCTCGGCCCGCCCGGCGTGGCGCTGCTGCCGATCGGCGCCTACCTGCCGCGATACATCATGCAGGACGTGCACATGAACCCGTACGAGGCGGTGCAGGCCTCGCTCGACCTCGGCGCCAGTAGCGCGATCGGCATGCACTTCGGCACGTTCCAGCTCACCGACGAGGGCATCGACGCCCCCGTGCGCGCGCTGGAGGAGGCGCGCGCCGAGGCCGGGCTACCCCGCGAGGCCTTCGACGTCCTTGCTTTCGGCGAGACGCGCGAGCTGAAGCTGGCCTGAGCGCGCCGCGACCCAGGCGATCCGCCCGGCGGCGCCGCAGGCCGGGCAGACCGGATGCCATGCCGCCTGCGGCGTGCCGCACGCCTCGCAACGCCAGCGCGGGTCGGGGTCCGCGTCGGCGGCGTGGCGCAGCGCATCGCGCGCCCCGGCCCCGTCGCCCTCCGTCTCGGCGATGTCGGCCAGCAAGGTCCAGACCCGGCGCTGCGTCAGCCCGGCCCGGCGCGCCGCCTCGGCATGGCGCCGGGCCTCGCCGGGCAGCCCGGCGTCGAGCGACAGGCGGGCGAGCAGCAGGTGGCTCTCGGGATGGTTGGGAGCGTCGCGGATGAGCCCGGGCGCCGCCCGCACTCGCGCGAGCGGGTCATGGATCGGCGCCAGGTAGAAGTCCGCCAGATCCGGGTGCGGGGATGCCGCCCAGCTCTGCCGCAGGGTCTGATGCACCACCTTCTCCTTGCCGGCCGCCCGCAGCCGGCCCGCGTAGGCCAGCGCCGCCGGCGCGAGCGCTGGGTTGGCCTCCCAGGCCCGCTTGGCCAGGCGCCGCGCCTCGTCCGGGTCGGCTGCGTGCGTCGCGGCGGCGGTTGCCAGCGCCGCGGTTGCAGCGGGCGGGGCCAGGCGCAGCGCGTCCGTCCATTGCTCCGTGTGGAGCGCCAGTTGCAGCCGCTCCTCCCGCAGCCACGCGGCGCCGGGATAGGCGGCCTCGGCGCGGCGGGCGAGCTCGGCGGCCTCGATCCAGTCGCCCCGCGCCGTGGCCTGGCGCAGCAGCCCGCGCAGGCCGAGGAAGGCCGCGTCCTGCCGCCCGGCGAGTTCCTTGTAAGCGACCTCGGCCTCGCCCTCGCGCCCGGCCTGCCGGCCCGCCTGGGCGGCCAGCAGCAGGGTCAGCGGCGTGTTGCCGAGCAGGCTGCGGCCACGCTGGGCCTCGCGCCGGGCCACGCAGGCATCCCCCGCGGCGAGGGCGAGCAGCGCGCGGGTGACGGCCGCGTCGCCA
>JBBSIT010000347.1:0-5372 GCA_038231995.1 Acetobacterales bacterium
ACGAGGCCATCCTCGATGCCTGCACAGCGGCTTGGCACTTCCTCGTCAACGACCCTGACCGCATCCGATCAATTGGCACTCGCGAATGGGCGTGTGTCAGTCATTAGGCGGACTGGTATAAGAGTTCAGGCTCTGCCGCCCAGCACCGCCTCCGCCAGCCCGGCGAACAGCCGGACGCCGTGCTCCAGCGCGCGTTCGTCCACGTCGAAATCGACGGCGTGGTGCACGCTCGGGATGTCGCTGCCGATGATGAAGTAGGCGGCCTGGCCGCCGCCGTCCTGAACGCGCTGCATCATGAACGTCGCGTCCTCGCCGCCACCCAGCGCCCAGCTCGGCAGCACCTCCTCCGTGCCCGGCGTGGCGGCGGCGACCCGGGCCACCAGGGCGACCGCCTCTGGGCTCTGCACCGCGACGGCGCTGCGCCCTGCCATGATCGTCTCGTGCGTGCAGCCGTGCATGGCGGCGGCGGCGGCCAGCACCTCGTGCGCGCGGGCCTCCATGTAGGCCAGCGCCGCGTTGGTCGAGCCGCGCACCTCCAGTTGCATGTCGCAGCGGTCCGGCACGACGTTGCGGCCGCTGCCGGCGACCATGCGGCCGACATTGACCATGGTGGCGTCGCTGCCGTGGCGCGCGATGCCGTGCAACCCGAGCGCCGCGGCGGCGCCGGCGAGCAGGGCGTTGCGGCCCTCCTGCGGCGCCATGCCGGCGTGGGCGGCGCGGCCGTGGAACGTGGCGTCGAGCTTGGTGGAGCACAGGATGCCGGTCGCCTGCGCCGCGACCTTGCCGGTGGGCAGGGCGCAGCCGAGATGCCCGGCGAAGAACCAGTCCACGCCGTCCAGCGCGCCGGCCTCGACCATGGGGGCCGCACCCCGCCCGCCCTCCTCGGCCGGCTGGAACACGAGCCGAATTGTGCCGCGCCAGCCCGCGGCGGGGTGGGCGAGGCGCTCGGCCACGGCGAGGCCGATGGCGGTGTGCCCATCATGCCCGCAGGCGTGCATGACGCCGGGCGAGGCGGATTGGTAGCCGTCGCGGTTCGGGGGATGGCCCGGCGCGTCGGTCTCGATCACGGGCAGGGCATCCATGTCGAAGCGGAACGCGAGCACCGGGCCATCGCCGCGGCGCAGCTCGGCGACGACGCCCGTTTGGCCGCCGGGCATGCGGTCCACCCAGGCGGCGGGGGCGCCGGCCTCGATGGCCGCGCGTTGAGCCGTGGCGACGGCGGCCTCGGTCGGGCGGCCCAGCATAGCGTCGGCCCGCATCACCTCCGGCCCGGCCCGCACCGCCCAGCCGAGGGCGACGAGACGCTCCGCCGTCAGCGCGGCCGTGCGGTATTCGAGGAAGCCTAGCTCGGGATGGCGGTGGAAGTCCCGCCGCAGGGCGACGACGGCGGATTGGTTCGAGATTGTGTCCTGCATGACGCGCAGCGTAGCAGCCCTTCCAGGCGCCGCAATCACCTCAGGACGCTGCTGCCCGCCCGCCCGCCGGCCAGTCGGCGCAGCCGTCCCAGCCGGTGTGCCACGCTGCTCGCCACGATGCGGGCGACGGCGGCCATGTCGGCCAGGAAGGGCCGGGGGTCGCGGGCCATGAAGACGTAGTAGCGCATGGAGGGACGGAGGAAATCGGCGAGGTAGCCCAGGAACTCCGTCACGCGGTTGAACCGCAGGCTCCGGTCCGGGATCGTGCGGCGCGGCGCCATGATCGCCAGCAGGCGTCTCGTCTCCGGGATCATGTAGCGGCACCGGACTCCTGCCCAGTACGGCCTGGTCCGCGGCAACGCCTGCTCCAGGCCGAGCGCGTAGTAGGTCCCCAGCGCGAAGGGTGCGCCGGCATGATAGGCGAGCGGCAGGCTGCCCCAGAACCGGCCGTTGATCTCCATCAGGGCGGAGCGGCCGCTCGCGGGATCGTGCCGGTACTCGACCATGGCCGGCCCCTGCCAGCCGATATGGCGCAGCAACGCCTCGGACCGCTGCAGCAGGTCGGGGTGCTCGTGCAGGCCGACGCTCTCGCAGAGGGTGGACGTGCCGCCCTCCGGCGGCCACTCGTGCAGCCGGCGGTGCTGGAAGCGCAGCAGCGCCGCGCCGTCGCGCATCAGGAACATCTGCCCGAGCCCCTTGCCAGGGCAGAACGACTGCACCAGAGGGAACTGCCCGACGGCGCGGTAGCGCTGCAGCGCCTGCAACAGGCTCGCCGGGTCGTAGGCGAACTCGGTCTTGAGGAGCGGCAGGCCGTGCCGGGACAGCGGCCCGAACGCCAGCTCGGGGTCGCGCCACTTCAGGATGCAGGGATAGCGGAGGGACGCGGGCAGGTCGCGGTCGAGGTCCGCGACGCCGGGCTCCCATGTCTTGGGCACCTCGATGCCCAGGCCGGACGCGATGCGGCAGATCGCGGCCTTGTCGTTGACCAGCTCGAGCTTATCGAGCGGCGGGAGCAGGGGGCGCAACCGGGGTAGTCCACCCGCGTCGGCGGCGGCGCGCATGGCCAGCGCATCCCCCATGGAGACGGTCATCAGGAACGGCGCCCCGCTCTCCCGCGCGATCCCGTCCAGCAGGCCGGGCAGGTCGGCGGGCGCGGGCGGCCGCAGGTAGCCCCGATGCAGCCGGCTTGAGTGCAGCCCGAGGCCGCGCGCGCTGCGCGCGACGCCGTGCACCCTGATCCCGTGCTCGCCCAGCTCCCGCACGACGGCCAGGCCGATCGGCGTGTCCACGCCGAGCATGACCACTGGCGGCAGGCCGGACGCCGCCGCCGTCACGGCCGCACTTTCTCCAGGAGCGCTGCGACCCCGGTGTCGATCAGCTCGAAGCAGGTGCGGAAATAGCCGGGGGAGAGGGTATGCGGGTCGTAGAGATGCGGGCGGCGGGGGCTTGACCACAGGCCGAGCAGCGTGACCTGGATGGCCGGGTCGGCGGCGTAGCGGGCGGCGAGGGCCTGCGCCTGGCGCGGCTCCATCGCGATAAGCAGGTCGCCTGGCTCCGGCGCGAAGTCGGCGATGTTGCAGGACTGATGGCGCTCCAGGTCCACCCCGAACTGCCGGGCGGTGGCCTGGGCCTGCGCGTCCGCCGGCTGGCCGCTGTTGCCCGACAGCGCCATGGACGCGGTGGGGAAGCCGCTCTGGGCGGCCCGCCATTCCGCATAGGGGCTGCGGCAGATGTTGCCGGCGCAGACGAACACTAGGCGGCGGACTTGCGTCCAGTCGAGCTGCTCGAACGGGCGCAACTGTCCCCGTGCGTGGGAGACATGAGCCAGCCAGAGACGGGCGAGCCCCCGGGCAGTGCCGAACCGGGCCTGGATGAAGGCCGGTCCCGTCGTGACCCGGCGGTACAACGCGCTCGGTCCTGCGTGAGCCATCCCGTGCGCCCCCGCTACAGCGCCATGACCAAGTCGTTCGCCTTGTTGCCGACCATGCGTGCGAGCACCGGCAGCAAGGGAGCGCTCAGCGCCGGCGCCGGCACGTCGCCGGCGGCCAGCCACGCGGGCGCCGCCTGCGCGAAGCTGACGGACGTGAAGTCCGCGGGGTGCTCGGCGATGAAGGCGCACATCCGCTGCATGCGCCGCTTGTTGATGCGGTTGGCGCGCTGGCGGGCCGGGTCGAGGCGGTCGCCCTTGATGAACTCGAACGGGTGGGTCAGCAGGACCACCGTCGGGACCTCGGCCTGGCGGGCCTGCCACAGGAGCGCCTCGGTTTCCGCCCAGGACGAGGCGGTCGTCGTCAGCAGCCGGGGGAGGCGGCGCGAGCCCACCGAGAGCTGCGTGTAGGTGAGCACCGGCACTTCCAGCACGCCCTCGATCCGATGCCGGCCGCCGACCAGGCCGAGCGCTGCCTCGGCGGGCCTGAACACGCCCAGGCCGATGTTCGACGCCACGGGCAGCCCGCACGCTGCCATGGCCTGGTATATCGCCCTGTCCGCCCGCAGGTTGCCGGTGCGCAAGGCGATCGCCGCCGGGGCGCCGACGCTGCGCAGGCCGGCGGCGCCCGCCTCGATCAAGTCCTGCATCTCGGCCACCGTCCTGCCGTCGCAGTTGTCGTCCGGCGGGTCGAGCGGCGAGCGCGCCTGCCAGTCCGGGTCGCGGAACGTGAGCCAGCACGGGTGGAGATGGAGCTGCACGTCCTGCCCGGCGCGCAGGATGCGCTCGACCATGCGGCCCATCGGCGCGTCGCCGAAATAGGCGGACTGCAAGGTTTCCGTGAAGAAGGTGGCCGAGATGCCGTGCTCCGCGAACGTGTCGAGCAGGAAGCCGAGGCCGTTCTCCCGCCCATCCGCCGGGCAGGTGACGTTCTCCTCGCCGATCGGCCGCCGGCCGGCCGGGTCGGCGAAGGCGCCGCCGATGCTGAACTCGGTGTCGATCGTGATGCAGACTTCAGTACGCATATGCACCTGGTTAGCCTCTGAGCGGGACTGTTCCGACTGGCCGTCACACCGGCGCGTTCACGCGACCAGATACGCTGCAATGCAGCGTGATGCCAGGACTACAACGCCTGGGTTGATGCGGGGTAAACGGGGGCCGGCCGCGGTCGCTGTGGCGCCGCGCCGCCTGCGGGGCTACGTTCAGCGCAACGAGATACAGGGGGACTCGATGAAGCCGACCCATGCCGCCGTCGCCGTCGCGCTGCTGCTGCCGGTTCAGATGGCCCAGGCCGGGCAGGACAACATTATCGTCGGCATCGACGGCAAGACCTTCTTCGAGGCGGCCGGCGTGCGCAGCGGCGAGCCGGGCAAGGACGCCGTGCTGGTGCTCGACGCCTCCGACCCGGCGCATCCGCGCATCGCCGCCAGCCTGCCGCTCGAGAACTCGGTGCTCGGCCCGCCCACCAATTTGCAGATCACGCCCGATGGCCGCTTGGCGCTGGTGGCGAACTCGGTGACCACGGTGCGGTAGGGCGAGGGCTGGGCGCCGCAGCCGGAGAACCAACTGCACGTGATTGACCTCGATGCGCAGCCGCCCCGGCTGGTCGAGACGATCACCGTGGGCCGGATGCCATCCGGCTTGGCCATCTCGCACAAGGGCGATCTGGCGCTGGTGGCCAACCGCGGGGGCAAGAGCGTGTCGGTGCTGAGCATCCAGGGCACGACCGTGCGCCAGGTGGCTGAGGTCCCGGTGGACGACGAGGCCGCCGCCGTCGCGATCAGCCCGGATGGCAAGCGCGGGTTCGTGGCGAAAAACAGCGTGCACAAGGTTGGCGTGCTGAGCATCGACGGCATGAACGTGACGTACGACAAGGCGCAGGACATGCCGGTGGGCTTCGGCGTCTACAACCTGGCGGTAAGGCGACGCCGAACGATTAGCGCTTCAGAGCGGCGCTCTGGGCGTGATGGTATAATTCCATTCCGGGTGGACTGCGTTACCTTTGATATTGAGGGTGTCCATCTCGGCGG
>JBBSIT010000348.1:0-5371 GCA_038231995.1 Acetobacterales bacterium
GCCGTGCTGGACGGCCCGGCCAGCGGCGGCGGCGCGCGCACGGTGGCGACGCTGCTGCACGCCGGGCCGGATGCCGCGGCGCGGCTCGATCCAGTGCGCGCGGCGCTGACCGGGCACGAGGCGGGCGCCAGCGCGTGGGACGGGCTGCTGGTCGCGCGCGTGGTGGCGTTGGATGGCGCGTGCCTGCGCGCCGCGGTCGTGGCAGGATTGGCGGCGCTGCGCGGCGGGCGGCCCCTGCCCCGCGTGTGGCAATGCTGACGGAGGACCGATGCACCTGACGCCCCGCGAGAAGGACAAGCTGCTGGTCAGCATGGCGGCCCAGGTCGCCCGGCGCCGGCTGGAGCGCGGGGTGCGGCTCAACCACCCCGAGGCGATAGCGCTCATCACCGATTTCGTAATGGAGGGCGCGCGCGACGGCCGCAGCGTTGCCGATTTGATGGAGGCTGGCGCCCAGGTGATCGGCCGCGCCCAGGTGATGGCGGGCGTCGCCGAGATGATCGCCGACGTGCAGGTGGAGGCGACCTTTCCCGACGGCACCAAGCTCGTGACGGTGCACGAGCCGATCCGATGATCCCTGGGGAAATCATCACCGCCGAGGGCGATATAGAGCTGAACGCCGGGCAGCCGCGCACGGTGCTCGACGTCGTCAACACGGGGGACCGGCCGGTCCAGGTCGGCAGCCACTACCATTTCGCCGAGGCCAACCCGGCGCTCCGCTTCGACCGCACCGCCGCGCGCGGCCAGCGGCTGGATATCGCCGCCGGCACCGCCGTGCGCTTCGAGCCGGGCCAGACGCGGCAGGTGGCGCTCGTGCCCTATCGCGGCCTGCGCCGGGTCTGGGGCTTTCGCGGCGAGGTGATGGGCGAGCTCGATGCGCCGCGCAGCGGGGAGCACATCACGTGACCCACATCACCCGTCGCGCCTATGCCGACATGTACGGCCCCACCACGGGCGATCGGGTGCGCCTCGCGGACACGGACCTGTGGGCTGAGGTCGAGCGTGACTTCACGACCTACGGCGAGGAGGTGAAGTTCGGCGGCTGCAAGGTGATCCGCGACGGCATGGGCCAGTCGCAGGCATCCCAGGCCGAGGGCGCGGTCGATACCGTCATCACCAACGCGCTCGTCATCGACCACTGGGGCATCGTCAAGGCCGACGTCGCGATCCTGAACGGGCGCATCCACGCCATCGGCAAGGCCGGCAATCCCGACGTGCAGCCCGGCGTGAGCATCATCATCGGCCCCGGCACCGAGATCATAGCCGGCGAGGGCAAGATCCTGACCGCCGGCGGCGTCGACAGCCACATCCACTTCATCTGCCCGCAACAGGTCGAGGAGGCGCTGGCCTCGGGGATCACCACCCTGGTCGGCGGCGGCACCGGCCCCGCGACTGGCACGTCAGCGACCACCTGCACGCCGGGTCCGTGGCACTTGGCGCGGATGCTGCAGGCGGCGGAGGGGCTGCCGGTCAATCTCTCCTTCGCCGGCAAGGGCAACGCGTCCCGCCCGGCCGCGCTGGAGGAGATGATCCGTGCCGGGGCAAGCTGCCTCAAGCTGCACGAGGACTGGGGCACGACGCCGGCGGCCATCGACTGCTGCCTCGGCGTCGCGGACCGGTTCGACGTGCAGGCGATGATCCACACGGACACGCTGAACGAGAGCGGCTTCGTCGAGGACACGATCGCGGCGTTTCAGGGCCGCACCATCCACGCCTATCACACCGAGGGCGCCGGCGGCGGCCACGCGCCGGACATCATCCGCGTCGCCGGGTTGGCCAACGTGCTGCCGAGCAGCACCAACCCGACCCGGCCTTACACGGCCAACACGCTCGACGAGCATCTCGACATGCTCATGGTGTGCCATCACCTTGACCCGAACATCCCCGAGGACGTGGCCTTCGCCGAGAGCCGCATCCGGCGCGAGACCATCGCCGCCGAGGATATCCTGCACGACATCGGTGCGCTCAGCATGATCTCGTCCGATAGCCAAGCGATGGGCCGGGTCGGCGAGGTGGTGATCCGCACCTGGCAGACCGCGCACAAGATGAAGCAGCAACGCGGCGCCCTGCCCGGCGAGGGTGCTGCGGACAACGCGCGGATCAGGTGCTACATCGCCAAGTACACCATTAACCCCGCCATCGCGCAGGGCCTGTCGCATGAGGTGGGCTCGGTCGAGCCCGGAAAGCTCGCGGACCTCGTGCTGTGGTCGCCCGCGTTCTTCGGCGTGAAGCCGGACATGGTGCTCAAGGGCGGCACGATCGCCGTGGCGGCGATGGGCGATCCGAATGCCAGCATCCCGACGCCGCAACCGGTGCATTACCGCCCGATGTTCGCGCAGTTCGGCGGGGCGTTGGCGGAGAGCTGCGTCACCTTCGTCTCCGGCGCGGCGCTGGAGGACGGCATCGGCGCCCGGCTTGGCCTGACCCGGCGTCTGTCCGCCGTGGCCAACACCCGCGGCGGCATCGGCAAGCGCAGCATGATCCACAACGACGCCCTGCCGCATATCGAGGTCGATCCCGAGACCTACGAGGTGCGCGCCGACGGAGTGCTGCTGACCTGCGAGCCCGCCACCGTGCTGCCGATGGCACAGCGGTACTTCCTGTTCTGATGCGCGCCACCGCAATCCTGCCCGCCGGCACCTGGGACGATCCGGCCACCGACCGCGTGCTGATTGACTGGGATCGCCGGCACCGCCGCCGCATCCTGCTGCGCACTGAAGGCGGTGCGGACGTGCTGCTCGACCTGCCGCAGGCGGTGCGGCTCCGCCACGGCGACGGGCTGGCGTTGGACGGCGGCGGCATCGTGCGCGTCGAGGCGCGGCCGGAGCGGCTGCTCGACATCCACGCCCATTCGCCGGCCGAGCTGGTCCGCATCGCGTGGCACCTCGGCAACCGCCACCTGCCGGTGCAGTTGCTCGGCGCCCATATCCGCATCCGCGCCGACCACGTAATCGCCGACATGGTGCGCGGCCTCGGCGGGCACGTGGCCGAGCTGGACGCGCCGTTCGACCCCGAGGCCGGCGCCTATGCAGGCGGGCACCACCACCACGGCGACGATGACCACGAGCACTGACCCGCTGATCCGGCTGCTGACCTGGCTATCCCCCACCTTCCCCACCGGGGCCTACGCCTACAGCCACGGGCTGGAATGGGCAGTCGAGGCCGGCGACATCAGCGACGAGGCCGGGCTGGCGCACTGGTTGGACGACGTGCTGCGGCACGGCGCCGGCCGGGCCGACGCGATCCTGCTGCGCCACGCCTACCGCGCGACCGATGTGGATACTCTCACGGAGATTGCCGAGCTGGCCGCCGCAGCGCAGCCGGGCCGGGAGCGGCAGGCCGAGACGCTGGCGCAGGGCGGCGCGTTCGTGCTCGCCGCGCGGGTTTGGGGGGCGCCGCTGCTCGACGCATTGGCAGCGCAGATCGGCGCCGAGCGGATCGCCTACCCCGTCGCGGTCGGCGTCCTCGCCGCAGCGCCCGGCGTCGGCGAGGACCCGGCGGCGCTAGGCCTGCTGCACGCCATCACCGCCAACTTGGTCAGCGCCGCCGTGCGCCTGGTGCCGCTCGGGCAAACCGCTGGGCTGCGCGTGCTGGCGGCGCTGGAAGGGACCGTTCAGGGCGTCGCCACCGAGACACGCGGCGCCACGCTGGACGATCTCGGCGGCGCGTGCTTCCGCTCCGACATCGCATCGCTGCGCCACGAAACCCAGTACACGAGGTTGTTCCGCTCATGACGCACCCGAACGGCTCGCTTCGCGTGGGCGTCGGCGGCCCGGTCGGCACGGGGAAGACCGCGCTGATGGACGCGCTGTGCCGCAGCTTCGCGCAGCGCTACAGCATCGCCGCCATCACCAACGACATCTACACCAAGGAGGACGCGGAGTTCCTGACCCGCGTCGGGTCGCTGCCGCCCGAGCGCATCCTGGGCATCGAGACCGGCGGCTGCCCGCATACCGCGATCCGCGAGGACGCCAGCATCAACCTGGCAGGGGTCGCCGAGATGCGCCGGCGCTTCCCGGACCTCGACGTCATCCTGATCGAGAGCGGCGGCGACAACCTGGCCGCCACCTTCAGCCCAGAGCTGGCGGATCTCACGATCTACGTCATCGACGTTTCCGCCGGCGACAAGATCCCGCGCAAGGGCGGGCCCGGCATCACCCGCAGCGACCTGCTCGTGATCAACAAGATCGACCTGGCGCCGCATGTCGGCGCGAGCCTTGAGGTGATGGACCGCGACAGCCGGCGCATGCGGGGCGACCGGCCGTTCGTGTTCGCCAACGTTCGCGCCGGTCAGGGCGTGGCTGATATCGCCGGGTTCATCGAGCGCCAGGGCGGGCTATCGCGTCTCGGGGCATGAAGGCCAGCAGCCACGTCCCGCCGATGAGATAGCCGCCGAGCACGTCCGTTAGGTAGTGCACGCTGAGCACCAGCCGGCTCGCCCCGATCAGCAGCACGAGCGCGAGCGCCCCAGCCGCCACCGTGCGCCGCCCCGGGCCGGACAGTCCGCGCAGCGCCGCGATGGCCACGAAGCCGTATACCGCCACAGCTGTCGTCGCGTGCCCGCTGGGGAAGCTCGGCGACACCTCGGCCATCGCCTGGATGAAGGTCGGCCGGGCGCGGCCTGACAGGAACTTGACGCCCCACGCCGTGGCCTCCGCGCCCAGGAACACCATCCACAGCGGTGGAATGAGCGCTGCACGGCCCGCGGACCACAGCAGCGCCATCGCGGCGAGCGCCACCGCGCAGCCTGCGGCGCCGGTGCCCATCTGGGTGATCCACAGCGCTGCGGCGTATAGCGCGCCGCCCGGGCCGGGGCCGAGCGCCGTGCCGACGAGATCGTCGTAGGTCAGCGTCGCGCCGGCCTGCACGGCCCACCACAGCAGGGCGAACGCCAGGGCGAGACAGGCGGAGCCCGCCCAGGCGATGCGCGGGATGGCGGTTACGCCGTTGTGCCGAGGCCGCCCGGACCGATCCGGGCGCGCTCCGCGTCGGCGCCCATGCGCTTGCCGAGCTCGAGCGCGCCGACCAGCAGGCGGGCGAAGCCGCGGATCACGCTCTCCTGCCCCGGCAAGTCCCTGAGCTGGCCGCCCACGATGGTGTTCAGCGGCAGGTCGGCGATGTGCCGGGTCAGCGCCCAGTCGTAGTGGATGGTGCCGTCCAGGCCGACATCGGCGAAGATGCGGTGGTTGGACTACATATCGCCGGCCGGCGGGGGGGGCGGGGGGGCGGGGTCCTCAACCGTGTGCTCGCGATCCATTAGGGTCTGTTGAGATTCGTTCATTATCGTGAGTTGATGAGGGTGGCTCCGAGATGGATCATCGCTTCGAAGCTGGTATCGGTTTTGTCGCTGCGCATGGCGATGCGTTTGAACTCC
>JBBSIT010000349.1:0-5362 GCA_038231995.1 Acetobacterales bacterium
ATAGGGCCTGTCCGGCCCGGGAAAAGGCGTGCTTGCGGCAGAGGCCGCCCGGTTTGCGACGCGCCTATAAATCCTTCGCGAGGCGGAGCGCGTCGAACACGGCGGCGTGTATGTTGCGGCTCGCCACCGCGTCGCCCAGCCGGAACAACCGCATCGCAGCGCCAGGGTTGCGCACCACCTCTTGCTTCCCGCCCGCCAGCATCGCGCGGTAGTCCACCTCGCCGAGGTTGACCGACAGCGGCCGCAGCGCGGTGTAGAGCTCATCCAACGGGACCGTGCCGTGTTCGACCACCACCTGATCGACCCGGCGTTCCCGGCGCTGCGGGCCGTTGTCCCCGCCCAGGGTTGCGACCAGCTCGTTGCCGTCGCGCCGCACCGCGAGCAGGCGGGTGTTGATCGTCACCTGCACGCCGCGGCGAAGGAACACCCGGGCGTAGGCGGCGTGATTCATGCCGCCCATCTCGGGGGCGAGCTGCCGCTCTGGCGTCACAAGCTCGACCTCGGCGCCGGCCTCGGCCAGGAGCTCCGCCGCCTGCATTCCGGGATGCCCGCCGTTATCGTCGTACAGCAGCACGCGCCCGGCGGGTGCGACGCCGCCGGAGATCACGTCCCAGGTGGACACCACCAGCTCGTTGCCCCCCTCCAGCACCTCCGTGTCCGGCACGCCGCCAGTGGCGACGAACACCACGTCCGGCCCCAGCGCCATCACGTCATCGGCCTCGGCGTAGGTCGAGAACCGCAGGTCCGCGCCCAGCCGGTCCAGCTCGCCGAGGCGCCAGTCCACGATGCCGATCAGCTCGCGCCGCCGGGGCGAGCGAGAAGCGAGGCGGACCTGCCCGCCCGCCATCTCCGCCGCCTCGAACAGCGTGACCTCATGGCCGCGCTCGGCCGCCACGCGCGCGGCCTCCAGCCCGGCGGGGCCGGCGCCCGCCACCACCACGCGCTTGCGCGACCCAATGGTGCGGACGACGACATGCGGCATCGTCGCCTCGCGTCCGGTAGCCGCGTTGTGGATGCACAGCGCCTCGTTGCCCTCGTAGATGCGGTCGAGGCAGTAGGTCGCGCCCACGCAGGGGCGGATCGCGTCCTCCCGCCCCTCGCGTATCTTGCGCACGATATGCGGGTCGGCGAGATGGGCGCGAGTCATGCCCACCATGTCGAGCTTTCCCTCGGCGATGGCGTGCCGGGCCGTCGCCACGTCGGGGATGCGGGCCGCGTGGAACACGGGGAAGGCGGTGGCGGCGCGGACCTCGCCGGCGAAATCGAGATGCGGCGCCGAGCGCGTGCCCATCATCGGGATCACGTCGGTCAGCGCGTCGTCGGTGTCGATGTGCCCGCGCACCACGTTGAGGAAATCGACCAGCCCCGAGCCCTTGAGCCGCCGCGCGATCTCGAACCCGTCCTCGCGCGTGAGGCCGATCTCCCACGCCTCGTCCGCGACCATGCGCACGCCCAGGATGAACCGGGGGCCGACCGCCTCGCGCATAGCGGCGAGCACGCGCAGGGTGAAGCGCAGCCGGTTGTCGAGGCTGCCGCCGTGCTCGTCGTCGCGGTGGTTGGTGGCCGGCGACCAGAACTGGTCCGGCAGGTGGCCGTAGGCGTCGATCTCCAGCCCGTCCAGCCCGGCCGCCTGCATCCGCGCTGCAGCGGCGGCGTAGTCGGCGACGATGCGGTCGAGGTCCCAGTCCTCGGCTGCCTTGGGAAACGACCGGTGCGCCGGCTCCCGCACGCGCGACGGCGCCACCACCGGCAGCCAGTCCGCCTTGTTCCACGCCGTGCGCCGGCCGAGATGGGTGAGCTGGATCATGACGGTCGCGCCGTGATCGTGGCACTCGTCGGCCAGGCGGCGCATCCAAGGGACGATCTCGTCCTTGTAGGCGAGCAGGTTGCCGAACACCGCCGGGCTGTCCGGCGACACCACGGCCGACCCGGCGGTCATGGTCAGCGCGATGCCGCCGCGCGCCTTCTCCACGTGATACAGCCGGTAGCGGTCCTTGGGCATGCCGTCCTCGGAGTAGGCCGGCTCGTGCGACGTGCTCATGATCCGGTTGCGCAGCACCAGGTGCTTCAACGTGTACGGTTGCAGCAAGGGGTCCTGAGTGGCGCTCATGGATGGTCTCCGTGCGTTGGTTGGCCGCGCCGCGGGGCGGCCCGGTGCTCGCGCGGCGACGCGCCGAACACCGCCCGGTACGACTTGCTGAAATGCCCCGGCGAGGCGAAGCCGCAACTGAACGACACGTCGGTGATCGACATGCCTGTCTGCGCCAGCAACGGCTGCGCGCGCCGCAGCCGCAGCCGCAGGTAGTGCCGGGCCGGCGAGCAGCCGAACGAGCGCTGGAAAGGCGCTCCAGCCGGCGGCGGGACGCGCCGGCCTTGACGGCGACGGCCGAGATCGGCAGCGGCGCCTCCAGCGTGTCCTGCATGGCGCGCAGCGCCGCCGCCAGCTCGTCGGAATCGATGCGCGGGTCGGGCTGGATGGCCGCGTGCTGCAGCACGGCGCCGGCGCGGATGCGGTCGTGCAGCAGTTGCTCGGCGATGGCGGCGACGAGCTCCGGGCCGTGGCGCTCGCCGATGCGGCTCAGCATCAGGTCGAGCGCGACGGTGCCGCCGGCGCAGGTGAACCGCTTGCGGTCGGTGGTGAACAGGTTGCCGGTCGCGTTCAGCCGCGGAAACGCCTTCGCGAAGCCGGCCAGGTTCTCCCAGTGGATGGTGCAGCGGTAGCCCTCCAGCAGCCCGGCGCGCGCCAGGATGTGGCTGCCGGTGCACAGCGACCCGATCGTCGCGCCGCCCGCCGCCAGCCGGCGCAGCCAGGACAGCACGGCGCGGTCGGCATAGAGGTGCCCGCCGACGCCGCCGCACACGACGACGGTCGGCAGCGCCGGCGCCCGGGCGACCGAGTGCTCGACCGCTATGGCTATGCCGCCGCTCGACGCCTCGCTGCCGCCGTCGCGCGACACCAGCACCGGGCGGTACAGCTCGCGCCCGCTCAGTAGGTTGGCGAGCCGCAGCGCCTCGGTCGCGGAGGTGAACGCCATGAGCGTGAAATCGGGCACAAGCAGGAAGCCGACGACCTCCGGCGAGCCGGTCGCTTCGATGTGCCGCCGCGTCGGCGAGCTCTGATGGTCGGGCGCCATGGTCGCCCTAGGATCGCACGCGTCCCGGGTGACCGCACGCCGCGAATCGACGCCGGACTGTCGCGGACGCATCAATTTTGTCGCAAACGGAGCAGAAGCATCGTTCCCGAGCCGCGACAGTCACCCAATCGTGCAATGCTGCTATGGTCGGCTTGCATCACCCGGAGGCAGCATGCTCGACGGCTCTCCAGCGGCTTCCAACGACCCCATGAGCGCCCTCGCCGGCGGCCCGGTCGCGTACTGGGACCCGGAGGTCGAGGGCGAGCTGGTGTGCCGCGCGGTACGCGACGAGACGCATGATGTCCGCACCTTCATCCTGGCGTCCCCGTCCGGCCGGCTGTTCCGCTACGAGCCCGGCCAGTTCCTGACCTTCGAATTCGAGATCGGCGGCACGGCCGTCAGCCGCTGCTACACCATGTCCTCGACGCCGACCCGGCCGCATCTGGTCAGCATCACCGTCAAGCGGACGCCGGGCGGCGAGGTGTCGGAGTGGCTGCACGCGACGGTGCGGCCCGGCACCAGGCTGCGCACCGGCGGCTTCACCGGCGGCTTCACCTGCACCGCGCACCCGGCGCCGCGCGCGCTCTACCTGTCCGGCGGCAGCGGCATCACGCCGCTCATGTCGATGGCCCGCGCGCATGACGACCTGGCGAGCGACGCCGACATCGTGTTCCTGCACGCCGCCCGCACGCCCTCCGACACCATCTTCCGCACCGAGCTGGAGCTGATGGCCCGGCACCGCGAGGGCTTCCGCTTCATCCCCGTCTGCGAGCGGGACGCGCCGCGCGAGCCCTGGCACGGGCTGCGCGGGCGGATCGATGCCGGCATGCTGCGGCTGGCGGCGCCGGACTTCATGGAGCGCGAGGTGTTCACCTGCGGCCCGGCGCCGTTCATGGCGGCGGTGCGGGCGATCCTGGGCGACGCCGGGTTCGACATGCAGCACTACCACGAGGAGAGCTTCGAGTTCGGCGAGCTGGAGCCTCCCGCGCCGGATACGGGCACGCAGGCCGGCTTCACCGTCGAGTTCACGCGCAGCGGCGTCTCCGTGCAGTGCGAGGCCGGCACGTTCGTGCTCGCTGCCGCCCGTGCCGCCGGGCTGCGCCTGCCGTTCGCGTGCACCAAGGGGGTGTGCGGCACCTGCAAGAGCCGGGTCGTCTCGGGGCGGGTGGACATGCAGCATGGCGGCGGCATCCGTCAGCGCGAGATCGACCAGGGCATGGCGCTGCTGTGCTGCAGCCGCCCGCTCAGCGACCTGGTGATAGACCGGTGAGCGCCCCGGTGACTGCGCCCCGGCCGCTGATCGAGGTTGACGAGATCAGCAAGGTGTTCGGCGCCCGCCCGCGGGAGGCGGCGGCGCTGCTGGCGTCCGGCGCCTCCAAGGAGGACGTGCTGGCCCGCACCGGCGGGATCGTAGCGCTCAACCGGGTCAGCTTCACGGTGGCTGAGGGCGAGATCCTCGTCGTCATGGGGCTGTCCGGCAGCGGCAAATCGACCATGCTGCGCTGCCTGAACCGCCTCGTGGAGCCCACGAGCGGGCGCGTCACGGTGCGCGGCCAGGACGTGACGCGCATGGGGCCGCGGGCGCTGCGGGAGTTCCGCCGGCAGAGCTTCGGCATGGTGTTCCAGCACTTCGCCCTGCTGCCGCACCGCACCATCCTGGCCAATGTCGAGTTCGGGCTGGAGCTGCAGGGCATGGAGCAAGCCCGGCGGCGCGAGGCGGCGATGGCGGCGATCGACCTCGTGGGCCTGCGCGGCTGGGAGGCCAAGCTCCCGAGCGAGCTGTCCGGCGGGATGCAGCAGCGCGCCGGGCTGGCCCGGGCGCTGGCGGCCAACGCGGACGTGCTGCTGATGGACGAGGCGTTCAGTGCGCTCGACCCGCTGATCCGCCGCGACATGCAGGGGGAGCTGGTCGCGCTGCAGGCCCGGCTGCGCAAGACGGTCGTGTTCGTCACGCACGACCTGGACGAGGCCATAGCGCTCGGCGGCCGCATCGTGCTGATGAAGGACGGCGGCATCGTGCAGGCCGGCAGCGCCGAGGAGATATTGACCCGGCCGGCCACCGCGTATGTCGAGCGTTTCGTCGCCCATATCGACGTGTCGTCCGTATTGAAGGTCGCGAGCCTGGTGCGGTCCGGCGCGCCCTCCGCCCATGCCGACGCCGACGCGGCGCACCTGGTCGCCGAGCTGGTGGCGCGCGGGCAGGACGGCGTGCACCTGCTGGACGGGGA
>JBBSIT010000350.1:0-5354 GCA_038231995.1 Acetobacterales bacterium
CGAGGGCGGGGTCCAGTTGATGATGGCGACGGAGCTGGCCTGCGCGCCCTTGTCGCCGGTGCCGTCGAAGATGGGGATCGCGATGAAGCGCTTGCCCTGCTCGGCGGCCGCGATGATGGCGGCCGTGTGCGTCATCGGGAACACGGTCCCGGCGGGGAGCGGCATCTGCTGGACGTCGGGCAGGGTGTAGCGGACGGCGCCGGCGCCGCCGGGGGCGTCGAGGCTCGCGTCGCCCTCGACCTGCTCCGTCACCGCAGTGTCGGTGGTCTGGCGCATGCGGAAGCGCATGGTCAGCCCGTCCTTGCTCTCCCAGGTCGCGTAATCCGAGATCATCTCGATGTCCTGGCCTTCGCGGTTGGTCAGCGTCATCTGCAGGCGCTGCCGGGTCGCCCAGCCGTCGCAGGCGTCGGTCACCTCGTAGGCCATGGAACCGCGCGCGGCCGTCACGTCGCCGCGGCGGGAGCTGTCGAGCGTGAGGCGGTACAGCGCCTTGTGCGCGGCCAGCGGCACGGGCTCGGCGTCGTGCGCGGCGAGCGTGCCGGCGGCAAGGGCCGCCAGCGTGGTGGTGAGGACGGCAATCTGGCGCAGGCGCATGCGCGGGGTCTCCGAAAGGGTCGCACAGGACATAGGCCCGGTAGGCGGGATGCGCCAGACGCGATACGAGGGCGTTGTCAGACTGGTTTCGGCTTGGGAGTTAGGTCGAGCTTGAGCGACAGTTCGCGCAGCCGCTCCGGGGGCACGGGCGCCGGGGCGCCCATCATCAGGTCCTCCCCCTGCTGGTTCAGCGGGAACAGGATGACTTCGCGGATGTTCGGCTCGTCCGCGAGCAGCATGACGATGCGGTCGATGCCCGGCGCCGAGCCGCCATGCGGCGGCGCGCCGTAGCGGAACGCGTTGAGCATGCCGCCGAACCGCGCCTCCACGTCGGCCGCGGTGTAGCCGGCGATCTCGAAGGCGCGGACCATGATGTCCGGCCGGTGGTTGCGGATGGCGCCGGAGGACAGCTCGATGCCGTTGCAGACGATATCGTACTGGAACGCCTTGATGGTGAGCGGGTCCTGCGTGTTCAGCGCCTCCAGCCCGCCCTGCGGCATGGAGAACGGGTTGTGGCTGAAGTCGATCTGGCCGGTCTCCTCGTTGCGCTCGTACATCGGGAAGTCGGTGATCCAGCAGAAACGGAAGCTGCCCTGCTCGATGAGGTCGAGCTCCTGGCCGAGCCGGGTGCGCACGAGGCCGGCGAACTTGGGCGCCTCGTCGGGCTTGCCGGCGGCGAAGAACATGGCGTCGCCGGGCTTGAGGCTGCAGGCCGTGCGGATCGCTTCCACGCGGTCCGGCTCCAGGTTCTTGGCGATCGGGCCGCGGGCGCCGCCCTCGTCGAAGGCGATGTAGCCGAGGCCGCCGGCGCCCTGCTCCCGCGCCCACTCGTTCAGCTTGTCGAAGAAGCCGCGCGGCCGGGATGCCGCGCCCGGGGCGGGGATGGCGCGGACCACGCCGCCGGCCGCAGCGATGCGGGCGAACAGGCCGAAGCCGGAGCCGGCGAAGTGCTCCGTCACGTCGGTGATGCGCAGCGGGTTGCGCAGGTCGGGCTTGTCCGTGCCGAACTCCAGCACGGCCTGGTCGTACGGGATGCGGGGGAACGGCGGCTTGGTGACGGCCCGTCCGCCGCCGAACTCCTCGAACACGCCGGCCATCACGGGCCCGAGCGTGGCGAAAACGTCCTCCTGGGTGACGAAGCTCATCTCGAAGTCGAGCTGGTAGAACTCGCCGGGGCTGCGGTCGGCCCGGCTCGCCTCGTCGCGGAAGCAGGGGGCGATCTGGAAGTAGCGGTCGAAGCCCGCGACCATGGCGAGCTGCTTGAACTGCTGCGGCGCCTGGGGCAGCGCGTAGAACTTGCCGGGATGGTTGCGCGCCGGCACCAGGAAGTCGCGCGCGCCCTCGGGGCTGCTCGCGGTCAGGATCGGGGTCTGGAACTCGGTGAAGCCCTGCTCGACCATGCGGCGGCGGATGGACGCGATCACGCCGGCGCGCAGCATCAGGGTGCGGTGCACCTTGTCGCGCCGCAGGTCGATGAAGCGGTAGCGGAGGCGCAGCTCGTCCGGATATTGCTGGTCGCCCGCGACCTGGATCGGCAGCACGTCGGCGGCGGACTGCACCTCCAGCGCGTCCACCTGCAGCTCGACGTCGCCGGTGGGCAGGCGGGGGTTGCGCGTCGCCTCCGAGCGCAGCACGACGCGGCCGGTCACGGTGATGACGCTCTCCGGCCGCAGCCGGTCGGCCTGCTCGAACGCGGGCGAACCGGCGGCGAACACGCATTGCGTCAGGCCGTAATGGTCGCGCAGGTCGATGAACAGCAGCCCGCCATGGTCGCGCTTGCTGTGCACCCAGCCGGAGAGGCGCGCGGTCTGCCCGGCGTCGTCGGCGCGGAGCGCGCCGCAGGTGTGGGTGCGGTAGGCGTGCATGAGGTCAGTCTCCAGAGGTGCGGTCGGCGCCGAAATGCTTGTGCCAGATCGGTCCCGACGCCGGGCGGGCGGCCACGCGCCGCGCCAGGTCCTCGACGCGCGGGCATTCGCCGGGCAGCCACTCCGCCCCCTGCATCCAGCGCGACATGACCGCGAGATAGAGGTCCGCCGCCGAGAACCGCTCGCCGAGCAGGAACGGGGCCAGGCCGGCGTCCCGCTCGACCAGGCGCCAGAACTCCCGGCCCCACGCGCGGGCGGACTCCCGGATAGCCGGGGCATGGGCGGGGTCGGTGCTGAACCGCTCGGGGTAGTCGCTGCGGGTGACGGCCGGGTAGAACTCGCCCGCCGCTAAGGCCATCCAGCGCAGCGCCTTGGCGCGCGCCGGGTCCGGGGCGTCCGGCAGCAATCCGGCTTCGGGATGGCGGTCGCACAGGGTGAGCAGGATCGCCAGGCTCTCGGTGACGAGCTCGCCATTGGGCAGGATCAGCGCCGGCACCCGGCCCATCGGGTTGACGCGGCGATACTCGTCCGACAACTGCTCGTTGCGGTCCAGCGAGACGGAGTGGAACTCGACGGGCGCGCCGATCTCGGCCAGCGCCATCTCGATGATGGCTGAGCCGGAGCGGATGTCGCCGTAGAGATGGTAGGTCATGGCGGCGCACCCAACCCGCGCGGGTTTGCCGTGTCAAGCCGCCGCCTGTAGAAGCCCGCCCATGCCCCGCACCGCCCGCGCCGAGTTTCCCGCCCCCGTCCTGATCACCGACACCGCCGCCCTCGCCGACCTCTGCGAGCGGCTGCGGCGGGAGCCGTTCGTCACGATCGACACCGAGTTCATGCGGGAGCGCACCTACTATCCCGAGCTCTGCGTCGTGCAGCTCGCTGGCACGGACGACGTAGCAGTGATCGACGCGCAGGCGCCGGGCATCGACCTCGCCCCGCTCGGGGCACTGCTGGCCGACACGGCGGTCATCAAGGTGTTCCACGCGGCGCGGCAGGATGCGGAGATATTCCTGGAGCTGTTCGGCGCCGTGCCCACGCCGCTGTTCGATACGCAGGTGGCGGCGATGGTGGCGGGGTTCGGCGACCAGGTCGGCTACGACGCGCTCGTGTCGTCGCTCACGGGCGGGTCGATCGACAAGGCGCACCGATTCAGCGACTGGTCGGCCCGGCCGCTGTCGCCGGCGCAGGTGACCTATGCCGCCGCCGACGTGACCTACCTGCGCGGCGTGTATGAGCGGCTGTGCGCCCGCTTGCAGTCCGAGGGGCGGCTGGACTGGGTATCGGAGGAGATGGCGGTGCTGGCCGAGCCCTCGACCTACCGCGCCGACCCGGAGACGATCTGGGAGCGGCTGCGGCCGCGCACCAACAACCGCCGCATGCTAGGGCTGCTGCGCGCCGCGGCGGCCTGGCGGGAGCGGGAGGCGCAGCGGGTCAACATCCCGCGCGGGCGGCTGCTGAAGGACGAGACGCTGCTGGAGATCGCGGCGATGGCGCCGGCGACGGCGGAGGAGCTGGCGCGCGCCCGCGGCGTGACGCGCGGCTTCGCGGAGGGCAAGAGCGGCGCGGGACTGCTGGCGGCGCTGGCGGAGGCGCGCGCGCTGCCGGACGACGCGTTGCCGGAGGCGCCGCGCAAGGACGGCCCACGGGCCTCGCCGGCGCTGGTGAGCCTGCTCAAGGTGCTGCTCGCGGCCAAGAGCGAGGAGCACCACGTGGCGCCCCGGCTGCTGGCGTCGAGCGAGGATTTGGACCGGCTCGCGACTGAGGAGGCGCCTGAGATACCTGCGCTGCGCGGCTGGCGCGGCGAGGTGTTCGGCGCCGACGCGCAGGCGTTGAAGGCAGGGCGGATCGCGCTGGGGGTGGACGGCAAGCGGGTGAAGCTGCTGCGGAGCTAGGGGAGACTCGGGCGGGCGGTCAGAGATCGCCCAGAACGGCTGGCAGGTCGCGCGATTGATGCACCATGCGCGCGACGACCGGCGGGGACCGGTCAACATCGAACACGAGAACGTAGGGAAAGCCACGCAGCGACCAGAAGCGGAACCGATCCGTTGCAAGCTCAAGACGAAGATGTGCGAGCTCTGGCCTGCTCGCGATCATGTCGGCCGCTTGGATGGCTGCTCGAAGCAGCGCCTCTGCGGCGGCGGAGCTATCCTCTGCGATCCACTCGGCAGCTTCACGCAACTCGCGGCGGGCACGGGGCGAGAAACGCCCCGGCATCATCGCTTCCGGGATCGCACCGTCTCGATCGCGGCAGTCACCTCCGCCTCTACATCCTCGGACGGAATGAAGCCGGCCCGGTCGCCCTCAGCCACGGCGTTCTCGAGCGAGGCCACGAAGGCGGCTCGTCGCCCCTCGGCGTCCTGCAACATGCGCAGCGCGGAGCGCACGACCTCGCTCACGTTGTTGAAGCGTCCCGTCTCGACGCACGCTTGCGCGAACCGCTCCAGCTCCGGTGTCAGGTTGACGTTTGTTCCCATGCCGGCACCCCCTATATCAAAGATTGATAGTGTCGGGCCGATCGGGTTGCAAGTGGCTTCGATCTTTGGGAAACGCGCCGCCCGGGTATGACTACCTGCTCCGACAGACGTTTACCTCTCGACGCCGCACGGCGTTCTCGGTCAGCCGATCCGTTCGGATGCTCATGACCGGGAACGGACTGTTGGCTTCCGTGCGCACGGCCGGTGAAAGCCGCCGTTACATCGGCTCGGCGCTCAGACTGTTGCGGACCCGCAGCCGACATTCTCACCGGACTCCTGCACGTAACCGGGGCAAAAGTCCGGGCACGCAGGTGCAGCAGAACAAAGGTCGGAGTTGGCGTCCCACTCTACAGGTCTGAGTTTGCATTCTATTTTTGGTTCGGAAAGCGGTACAGATCGGCTGCCGTTCCGTCTTTGCCCG
>JBBSIT010000351.1:0-5315 GCA_038231995.1 Acetobacterales bacterium
CATACGTATGAACATATGAGTGTCCGGATGCGCTTTTCCATGCCTGGTCTGGCTTCTAGCAGGGTGGCAATGTGGCGACTCATCCCGACCAAAGGCCGGAGGGAGGCGGGTCGTGGCCCAGGTAGTGGTGCAGGAGTTCGTCACCGCGGTGAACCTGGGTGGAGTTGTTCGCCGCCGTTTCCAGGCGCGCTGTGAGAAGCAGCCCGGCCTGCGGCGGCCCGCCGCAGGCCGGGCTAACCGGTCCGCCCAAGTTACCTCTTCGTCCTGCCCAGAACGGATGCGGGCGCGGAGACCGGTAGGCTGCGACCTCTTGATGGCCGATACCCCACGCCCGACAGGGCTCATACGAGCCTCCGCACCGGAGCGGCGACGCACGGCTTCCATCGTCGCTCATGATGGGCCTAGGGTTTCGGGTCGTGCCGGGAGAGGGGCGGGATGGCCGAATACTACGTCGCTGAGCTCGGGCCTGCCCGTGCCGAGGAGCCGTATGTCAGCTTCCGTCGTCCCGGATACGGCGACGAGGTGTGTTGGTCGCTGCCCTGGGCCGGCATCTGGTCCGAAGCGGAGGTGATGCGGGCCGCCGCTTTGAACGACGGCATTACGACGGTCGCGGTACCGAGAGATGACGTGCACGCCCTCGCGACGGAGCCGGCCCCGGGCAGGATCGACGGCGACGTCGGCCCGGAGGTGCGCAACTCGGCCTCGAACCGCAGGGCGCTCGTCCTCGCGGCCCGGCGGGACATCGCCCGCAACGGGGCCGTCGAGATCCCGCCCGCGGACGTGGCCGCGCAAGGGAACGAAGACACCCGCAAGGCACTCGGAGCGCTGCTGCCGCTGCTCGGCCGCGAAGAGAACATCGGCAACGACCGCCTGTGGCGACTGCGGGTGGAGCTGCTCGTGGCGCTGCATTCGGACGACCGACGGCGCGATCAGCCAGCCGTCAAGGCTGTGAACGCGATCGCGGAAGGGGCGAAGACGGCCTCCTCCGAACGGAGGACACCGCAGCGGCCGGTCCACCCGAGGCCGGAGCCGGGTCAGGCCCAGGTCGCCATCCTCCGTCCTCTGCCTCCTCACGTGCCACCGCCACCGCCGCCGCCGGACACGGAGGTGAGCACCAGGGTGATGAAAGCATGATCAGGAATTACGGGACGGTGCAGCACGACAGTGGTCGATCGGAGCCGGACCTGAATGCTGCCGTGACGCGGGCAGGGCAGGGGGGTGGTTTGTCGATCCCGGACGCACGAGCGGGGATGGCCCACCCTGGAGAACAGCGCCGGTGCTGAGCCTTGGCGGCGATTTGCTTCCGCAGCGGATCGTAACGCGCATCGGCCGCCGGGCTTTACGGCTGCTGGCCGCTCCTCCGTCTCCGCTCCGCAGAGCGGGCCTGCCTGAGCGGTCCTGCCCCAATTATGGCAGCTCCGACCAAGGCGCGGTAAACGGTTCCGCCGGTCGCACCGTCCGCTCCACTATGGCGCCCTGCCATGCTCGCTCCCCACCTCCAATGCAAGATAAGCTTTGTTCTCGCCCCAACTGGGCGAGGCAGACCAGGATGGGATCGGGGGCGAGGGTAGGGGGCTGTGCGGGGTGCGCCGTCCCCGTCTGACTTGCCAGGGCCTCTGCCGAAGAGCACGCTGCCAACGCACGCTAATTGGGATTAGTTTGCGTTGAGGTAAGGCGAACGATGGACGGCAGGACGGGCGAGCTGACGGTGCGGACGTCCGGGACGGGGACGGGAGTGATCCCCCAGCAGGCGGACAGCGATGCCGAGCTGGTGCGGCTCTGGCTCCACGGGCGCAGCCCGCGCACGCTCGCCGCCTACCGCGCGGAGGCCCGCGCCTTCCTGGGCTTCGTCGCAAAGCCGATCCGCGCCGTGGCACTGCGCGACCTGCACGCCTACGCCGACACCCTCGCCGGCCTCGCCCCGGCCAGCCGGGCGTGTAGGCTGGGCGCGGTGAAGTCGCTGCTTAGCTTCGCCAGCCGGCTCGGCTACGTGAGCTTCAACGTGGGTGCTGCGATCCGGCTGCCGGCGGTGCGCAACACCCGTGCCGAGCGCATCATGACGCCGGGCGACGTGCACCGGATGCTCGCCCTCGAACCTCATCCTCGCAACGCGGCGATGCTGCACCTGCTCTACGGCGCGGGCCTGCGCATCTCCGAGCTGTGCAGCCTCACCTGGCGCGACCTCGTGCCGCGCGACGAAGCCGGCCAGGTCACGGTGTTCGGCAAGGGTGGCCAGACGCGCGCGGTGCTGCTGCCGGCCTCCGTGTGGCGCTCGCTGATCGCACTCCGCGGCGAGGCCGGCCCGGAGGCCCCGGTGTTCGCCTCGCGCTCGGGCGGCGGGCACCTGAACCAGGCCTCGGTGCACCGGGCGGTGAAGGCGGCGGCCCAGCGGGCTGGGCTGCCGGCGTCGGTGTCCACGCACTGGCTGCGGCACGCGCACGCCAGCCACGCCCTCGACCGCGGCGCGCCGATCAGCCTCGTGCAGGCGACGCTCGGGCACGCGAGCGTGGCGACCACAGGCCGCTACCTGCACGCCAGGCCGGGCGACAGCAGCGGCCGGTATCTCGGGCTGTAGCCGCACGCCCAGCACTTTCCGCAGCTACAGCAATTGCCCTCCGGCGTTTCTGTAGCTACACTAACGCCCGTGCGGATCACCTACGACCCGGCTAAGCGCGACCTCACCTTGCACGAGCGCGGACTGGATTTCGCGGACGCCGCGGCGGTGTTCGCCGGTAAGGAGGCCACGCTGGATGACGACCGGTTCGACTATGGCGAGATACGCCGCATCACGGCCGGGTTCCTGGCAAGCCGCATGGTAATCGTGGTCTGGACGACCCGCGGCGACGCGCGGCATATCATTTCAATGAGGCACGCACATGCGAAAGAGCAGCACCGCTGGAAAGAGCACCTGGGTTGACCCGGACGACGCCCCGGAGCTGACCGATGAGTTCTTCGAGAACGCCGAGGTCCGTGAGAACGGTGTCCTCATCCGGCCCGGACGGCCGAGAAGCACGAACCCGAAGCAGCAGGTCACGGTGCGCCTCGACCCGGACGTGCTTGCGAAGCTGCGCGAGAGCGGCCCGGGGTGGCAGACGCGCATCAACGACATACTCCGCCAGGCGGTGATGGCCGCTGGGCCGGTGACGCTGGACGAGCGTATGGGCGACGGAGCTTAGGGCACGTCGTGCCATCTAAACTCGACTTTGGCCATCATGCGGCTTGGCAGAGTGCGTAGGTGATGCCGTTGCGAAGGGCTGGGCGGAGTTTCCGTATGTCGGCTGCGTGGGTGGAGGCGACGAAACCCTGTTCGCGCCAGATTTCCCGGCGCACAGCGGCGAGGGTATCGGAAAAGGTCGGGCGTTGCTTGCGATACCATGCGCTGATGGCTGTAGCCCGGCGTGCCTGTGGCGGGAGTTGCTTGCCGAGCAGGGTCACGAGCGAGAACAGCCCGAGCAGGCAGGGCGTCGTGCGCGCGATGGCCTTGTCTGACCACTGGCGCTGCGTTTCGACGCCGAGGTGATCCCGCACCTCGCGGAACGTGACTTCGACCTGCCAGCGCTGGACGAACCAGCGCAGGACCTGAACAGGGTCCTGAGCAGGGTCGGTGCAGAGCAGGGCCTGCGGATCGAGCCGGCCCGAGGGGTCGCGCACAAGGACCCATCGGATCGGGACGACTGGCATCCCGCCGTGGCGCCAGACGGCGGTGGCGGTGCTGATTTCAATGGCGCGCTCGCCGCCGCCATACCATCCCGGCACTGTGACGCGCTGCCAGACTGTGGCCGGGTCAGCCAGCAGCTCGGACAAGTTCGCCAGGCGCTTGCCTTTCGTGCGGGGGCGCCCGTTCGTGCCGGGCAGGCGGGGCGGTGCTGGGTCGTAAAGGGCGGCGTCGAGCCGTAGGCGCGTGATGCAGGCCACGCCGCGGCGGCTGAGGGCTGCCAAGAGTTCCAGGGCCGCAAAGCCGCTGTCGCCCACGACGACCAGTTGCCTGCCGGGCATCCAACGGCGGGCCTGCAACACGAGCTGCCGAGCCCAGTGCGTCAGCTTCTTGTGCCGCCGCCCGCGCGCCTGGCAGTAGCGCTCCGAGGGGGCCAGCGCCGTCAGGAACGGCAGCGCCCACACCCGTTTTGCCCAGGGAATCGGGGTCAGGAGCATGAGGCTGAGCCAGCGCAGGCCGCTCGCCTTGACGAAATGCCCGTGCGACGAACGCACCGGGTCGCGGTAGATGCCCTTGGCCGCGATACGCTTGCCGCGCCGGCGCTCGATTGTGTCATCAATGCCCAGCACCACCGGCCCCCTCGGCACGAAGGCGGCGACCAGCAGGCCGAGCAGCAGGCGTGAGGCGGCCCGCGGGCACCAGGCGGCGCGGTTCAGCACGCGATGGTAGTTCACGAAGCGCCGCTCGCGCGCCAGGCCAGCGATGCGCAGGATGCTGGTCACGGTGCGCTTGCCGGGCGCCAGGATGGCGCCGGTCAGCAGCACCCTGGCGTGCCGCCAACTCCGTTGAACGAACAAGGGCGCGAACGCTAGGATGACCGCGGCGAAGCGGGACGGCAGGCGGGGCATGGCGATGTCTCTTGGCGGGAACAAGCCAGCTTAACGCACCGCCCGCTCCGCCACCCACCACACGTCAGCCCCGTCAGAATTGGCCAAAGTCGAGCCTTGGGTGGCGGTGCTGGAATCGCTATTCGACGCTGGCTTCTATCTTGAAGCAACCTACCCCATTCGCTCTGATGAAACGAAGGGAGAAGGCAGCAAGCCGGGAACATTCGGTTCGCAGCAGATCGAGTACGACATCATCCATGCCTGCCGTAAGCGCACAGAAGCCCCCACACCAGTTTCCTGGGCGCGCATGCGCCGTGAGGTGCTTGAGGATGTGAAACAACTCCAGAACCTTCTGGAAAGCCACGCGAAGGAAGGCCTCCCGGCAGCTGACCTAGCGGTGATCAAGCGCGGCAAAGCACTGGAGTATTTTTCCCGACACTACGGGCAGGTGTTCAAGAACGAGGACGAATCAATCAGCGTCAAGGAAGCCATTCTGGGCATCAACCAGATCCTCGATGAGGGCGGTAGCGCCGCCGATATTCCACCGGTTGATGCGGAGCCCTACACTCGACAATTTTTACGCATCTTCGCCAACGGCGCCGAGCAGAAGCGCGACCAAATGCAGAAATTCCTCCGTGGCACCGGCAGCACGCCCGACGAATTCGAGACGCGCGAATGGTGTAATGAGAAAGCCAGTATCTGCTCATCTCCCCCTGGCTGACGGCAGGTACGTTGTCGCGTTGAAACGCCCTTGACGTGACCACGGAGCCTGC
>JBBSIT010000352.1:0-5301 GCA_038231995.1 Acetobacterales bacterium
ACCACATCTACATGTCCGCCCTGCACGCGCTGGGCGAGCAGGGCGGCTGGCCGCTGACCATGTTCCTGACCCCTGACGGCGAGCCGTTCTGGGGAGGGACCTACTTCCCGCCCGAGCCGCGCTGGGGACGCCTGTCGTTCCGCCAGGTGCTGCAGGGCATCGCCGATACTTGGTCGCGCGACCAGGCGGCGGTACTGCAGAACGCCGGGGCGCTGCGCCAGGCGCTGTCCCGCATGTCGCAGGCGAGCCCGGGCGGCGCGATCACCCCGGCGGACCTGGACCGCGTCGCCGCCGCCTTGCTCGTGTCGGTTGATCCAATCCGCGGCGGGCTGGACGGCGCGCCGAAGTTCCCCAACCCGCCGGTGGTCCGCTTTCTCTGGCAGGAGCACGCCCGCACCGGGCGGATGGACTATGCCCAGGTGGTCCGGCTGCTGCTCCACGCGATGTCGCAGGGCGGCATCTACGACCACCTCGGGGGCGGATACGCCCGCTACTCGACCGACGCCGAGTGGCTGGTCCCGCACTTCGAGAAGATGCACTACGACAACGCTCAGATCCTGGAACTGCTCGCCCTGGCCGCGGCGGACGAGCCGGACCCGTTGCTCGCGGCGCGGGCCGAGGAGACCGTGGGCTGGCTGCTGCGCGACATGACGGCCGAGCGCGGCCCCGCTGGCAACGCCGGCTTCGCCGCGTCCGAGAACTCCGACAGCGAGGGCGAAGAGGGGCTGTTCTACGTCTGGACCGAGGCGGAGATCGACGCCCTGCTCGGCCCCGACAGCCCGGCCTTCAAGGCCGCCTACGACGTGACTCCGGCCGGCAACTGGGAGGGGCGCACCATCCTGCGCCGCCTCGCGCAGCCCGGCGACGCGGCCACCGAGGCGATGCTCGCCCGCTGCCGCGCCCGACTGTTCGAGGCCCGCGAGCGCCGAGTCCGTCCGGGCCGGGACGACAAGGTGCCTACGGCAAGGTTGCCCCTGGCGGCCGTCCCCTGGCCTACGTATGCCGCGGCGGAACATGCGGCCTCCCGATCGCCGAGCCCGAGGCGTTGCGTCTCGCATTGGGGCGCAACAGCGGTCGTTCCAGCTGAATCCTGGCCAGGTCAGCTCGCTGCACCGACGCCCAGGCTCGCCTTCCCGCCTCATCGCACTCGGTATCGGTCCAGCCGGCCTCGGTTTCCGCGAAAGGCGCCGGCGGGGATGCCGGCGCTCAACCCGGATGCGCTGACGCGCGTTTCGACCCTGCTCGCGTGACGGGCATCGATGCCGCGCCGGGCAGGGGGACAGGGAATGGAAGCTTCGATCTGCACGGCATGCGGCACTCAGTTCCAGCCGTCCGAGGCGCCGCCGCCACGCTGCCCGATCTGCACCGATGCGCGGCAGTTCGTGCCTCGGGCGGGACAGGGCTGGACAACCCTGGACAGGCTGCGGCACACGCATTTCACGACGATGCGGGAGCAGGAGCCGGGCCTGATCGGCCTCGGCATGGCGCCGAAATTCGCGATCGGCCAGCGCGCCCTCTTGCTGCGCACCCCGTCCGGCAACCTGCTATGGGACTGCATCTCCCTGCTCGACCCCGCGACGATGCAGGCCGTCGCGGCCCTGGGCGGCCTCGCTGGCATCGCGATCTCTCACCCGCACTACTACACGACGATGGTGGAGTGGGCGCGGGCCTTCGGCTGTCCCGTGCACCTGCACGCGGCGGACCGGAAATGGGTGATGCGCGAGGACACCGCGCTGCGCTTCTGGGATGGCGAGACGAACACGGTGTTGCCCGGCGTCACGCTGATCCATGCCGGCGGCCACTTCGCCGGCGGCGCCGTGCTGCACTGGCGTGACGGGGCGCAAGGGCGGGGCGCGTTGCTGAGCGGCGACATCCTGCAGGTCACGCCGGACGGGAACGTCAGCTTCATGTGGAGCTATCCGAACCTGATCCCGCTCTCGGCCCGGTCGGTGGAGCGGGTGGCTGCATCAGTGGCGCCCTGCAGCTGCGAACGGGTCTATGGCGCGTTCTGGCAAAGTGTGGTCGATGCGCAGGGCAGCGAAGTGATCGTGCGCTCGGCCAAGCGCTACCTGAAGGCGATCGAGGGCGCAGGCGAGCCCTGAGCTCGATTTGGCGTAGGTTTGGAACTCATCCGCGGCCTTCGGTGCAGCCGATTGCTGGGATCGGCGCGAGGGAACGGAGGGGCGAGCACGTCGGAGTTGATGCTGCATGGCATCCGCGTTCTTCACCATCGGTCATTCCACCCGGTCGGTGGCCGACTTGGCCGGCTTGCTGCAGCAGGCCGGGGCCGGACTCGTCGTCGATGTCCGCGCCTTTCCCCGCTCGCGCACCAACCCGCAGTTCAACTTCGATGCGCTGCCCGCGAGCCTGGCCGCGTGGCAGATCGGCTATCGGCACCTCCGCGAACTCGGCGGCCTGCGCGGGCGCCGGAAGGGCCAAGGCCTATCCCCGAACACCTACTGGGAGAACCTGAGCTTCCGCAACTACGCCGACTACGCCGCCACCCCGGCGTTCCGCACCGGACTGGCCGAACTGCGCGAGCTCGGCCACACCCAAGTCTGCGCCGTCATGTGCGCCGAGGCGATTTGGTGGCGCTGCCACCGGCGGATCATCGCCGACTACCTCATCTCCGGAGGGGAGCGGGTGTTCCACATCATGGGGCCGGGCAAGGCCGTGCCGGCCACCCTCACCCTGGCTGCCATCCGGCAGCACGATGGCACGCTGGTCTATCCTGCAGCGCCTGGCGAAACCTGAGAGACGCAGGGCAAGGAATCGGGAAGGATGGTCCAACGAGTTCGCCAGATCCGTCCTCAGCCAAATGCGATTGCTCTGGCCCTGGATAGCTCCTGCTCCAAGAAGACCTAAGCCTGCCTGGCAAAAGTATCGGGGACGGCCGGGTTCGAGCGCAAGATCCGGAGTGCGCGTGACGGCGCGGGCTGGGAGTGTCCGTCATGTCGGAGAACCCGGGAGGTGTCGTCGATGCGATCAGTGTGCGAGATGCTTGCCTTCGTGGTCCTCGGCTGCCTGGCGACGACCACGTGCCTTGCCGCAGACCCTGCCGCCGCGCGGACCGGGAAGGAGCGGCTGAGCGACAAGGCGTCGGACGAGCAGCGGGTCAACGACTGCAAGGTGCCGCCGGAGCGCCGGGGCCGCAGCACGCGCCCGCCGGAGTGCACCGCCGACCTCGGCAGCTAAGTGCCTATCCCGGCAGGCCTTGGGTCGGTCCGGCGGGTCTTTTCCGCGCCGGGTGCGTCAGGGCCTTGCCCCGATGCGGAGGCATCGAGGCTGCGGCCCGGCCTTTGGCATCGATGCGCTTCGCGCCTCGATCCTGCCCGGCACGAAAAATCCCTCGCCGGCCCTCCGCCAATGCCTGCCGGGATAGGCGCTAAGCCGCCGTTCAGGGCAGGACGCCATGCGCCTTCAACGCAAGCAGCGCCGCTTGCGCGAGGACGCTGGCGGCGACGCACTCCGAGAGCTTTCCCACATGGATGAGCACCCGGCGGCCGCAGGACCGGCGACGCGGCGCGGCCGGCCTGGCAAGCTGCACGTAGGTGATCTTCGGCCGGCGCCGGACCGCCGGCGCGGCGCTGGCGGCCGGGTCCCGGATCGGGATCACGTTGCTGCCCGGCTGGGTCATGTTCAGGGCGATCGACATGGCAAGTTCCTCAGAAGCTCGCAGTGCCGGGCGAGACCAGTTGGTGCCGGGCAGCCATGGCCGACGCGGCGGCGCTCGCCGCATGCGTCCCCTGCGTCTGCCAGCCGAACCACGCCGCGTGCAGGCCGATGACCAGCGCCGCCGTGAGCAGGACCGACATCATGGATGCGCGCTGCTCGAACCGGCGTTGCTCCAGCTTGCTGCGGTGCTGGAGTGCGTCGTTCGGCCTCACCTGGTTCATCGCCCGATCCTCGTGCGCTGGGTGGCCGGCGCAGGCCGGTCCCTTTGTTTCGATGGACCGCGAAGTAGGCTTGTTTCGGCAGCGATGCTTCGCCCGGACGGGCCATGGCGACGATTTTCTTGATGGCCCGCTCGGGCCATGCCGATGGCTTGCGCTGCAGCGCTGCTCAATTTGCGCGTGCTCCGAAGGACGGATAGCCATGGCCGATGAGCGATATCAGCATTCGTTTCGACGGCTTGCTCCTGGCCGCCTCGCTGGCGCTCGGGGCGGCCATTTATCTGCTGATCGCCCTCGCCGCAGTATTGACCGCCCTGGCCGGCCGCGTCGCGCACGCCCTGGCAAGTCGCGCGCGCTGCAGCGCTGATGAGCACCGGGAGCTTGGCCGGCCTTCTCATTGTCCTTGCCTACATGGACGCGCGCGGATCGGCCGTGACCGGGCCAGATTGGATAGACTGGATCGTCCTGCCCTGGACGGCGGCTTTCATCGCGGGTGCTGGCTCTTGGTGCGCGCTAGATGATCAGCCGGTCTTGCCGGACCGGCAACCTTCATAGCAGCTACAGCAAGCCCAGGCGTGCGGCCGCGGCAACCGCGGCGGCGCGGGTCGGCAGGGCCAGCTTCATCAGGATGTTGGCGACGTGCCGCTTCACCGTATGTTCGCTCAGCCCCAGCTTGGCGGCGACCGCGGCGTTGCTCCGGCCGCTTGCTATCAGGCGCAGCACTTCCCGCTCGCGCTCCGTCAGGACGTTGGACCCCTCGCGCTCGGTGCGCGCCGGCCCGGCGCCCGCGGGGGCGCTGGCAGCCGCCGCGGCCTGCAGCGCGCGCCGATAGCGGGCGGCCAGCGCTGGCAGGGCGAAATACGTGCGCCCCGCCAGCCGGCTCTGCAGCAGGCCCGGGCAGGTCTGCATGAGCTTCGCGGCGACAGCGCCGGCCTCGGCGACAGCGCCCGTCTCGGCCAGGCCGGCGGCGAGCAGGATGTAATGGCCGCCGAACGCCGGGTTCATCGCGGTGGCGCGCCGCGCGTAGGCGATGCACCGGCTCAGGTCCTCCGCCACGTAGGCGGCCAGCGCCAGGACCCAGTAGCTCGCATCGACGAACCGGTCCCGCGGGCTCAGGCGCAACGACAGCTCGGCATGCGCGTGCGCGTCCTCGGCGAGGCCCAGGTTGGACTCCGCCCATGACAGCCAGCGCAGGGTCGTGATGTCGTTCGGGTTGTAGTGATGCGCCTGGGTCAGGTTGGCCAGGGCGTCGCCGTGCCGCAGCCGGCGCATGTCGATATGGCCCAGAACGGCGTAGGCGGAGTGGCTCCGCTGGTCGATCTCCCGCAACCGCAGGGCGGCCGCGGCCGCGCGCTCGAAATCATCCTGCGACGCCACGCCGATATAGCCGAGGGCGCCCCGCCGGCAG
>JBBSIT010000353.1:0-5296 GCA_038231995.1 Acetobacterales bacterium
GCGTGTCGGCCAAGATGATCCGCCACTACGAGGCGATCGGGCTGATGCCGCCCGCGGCGCGCGAGGCGAGCGGCTACCGCCTCTACGGCCCGGAGGACGTGCATGCCCTGCACTTCGTCGGCCTTGCGCGCTCGCTCGGCTTCCCCATCAGCACGATCGCCGAGTTGCTGGCGCTGTGGCGCGACCGCAGCCGCAGCAATGCCGATGTGCGCCGGGTTGCGCAGCGCCACGCGGACGAGCTGCGGCGCAAGCAGGCGGAGCTCGGGCGCATGGTCGCGGCGCTGGACCACCTGGTCGACGTCTGCGCCGGCGATGGCCGGCCCGAATGCCCCATCCTCGACGAGTTGGCCCAAGGATCGGCGCCGGGAATGAGCGCGAACAGCGCAGCCTTGAACGCCGCGGTCCCGTGAGGGCGCGGGCACGAGAATGTGCACGCCTTCCCGCGTGGAAAGCTAAACCCCGTCCAGTTTGGAAATCATAGTCCCGCCCCTGTGATCAGGGGCACGGCATCGCAGTCACCTTCTCTGGCCAGAGGCGGACAGGACCATGGTTTTCAAACTGGACGCGGTTTAGCAACCCCGCCCGGCCGCGAACCTTACGGACCGTTGCCGGGCGCCCCGAACGGGTCTGTCCGGCCAACCGTGCGGAGAGCGGTGACAAGGGCCTTGACCTCGGCCGCGGCGAGCGGACCGGCGCAGGGCTTGCTCGCCGCCGGTACCCGGTGAACGGATAGCCGCGGAAGGGCGGACATGAGCGCGGAACGCGAGGAACTCGATGGCCACGTGGCCGACATTGCCTGCTTGCGGAAGTGGCCGCGGGCCGAGGCCGCCGAGCGGGCGCGCTGCCACACGCGCGCTTGCTCGCTCGAAGGGCACTGCGCCGAGAGCGGCTTCGGGCTGGTGGACGACGAGGGACATATCCTGTTGCTCGACGCCGCGGCGACGCCTCGCGTGATCGAGGCCGTGCGCAGCAGCCCGCTTGAACGCGGCATCCGCTTGCGCGCGACCCGCGAAGGCGACGGCGAGCAAGGTTTCGAGACGGTCGCGGTGGAAGAGATCCTACCGGATGCCGACCGAGGGCCGGCCAACGCCGGAGGTCGCCCATGACATTCCTCGGCTTCCTCGCGGACGCGCTCACCTTCATGGCGGAGCCGTGGTTCGCGATCCCGTGGTATGCGCTCGGCGCCGCCGGCGCCGCCTGGGTGATCTACGATTCGTTTGCGGCGAACGCGGCCCTGAACCCGCCGCTCAAGGCCGTCTGGCCGATTATCATTCTGTTCTTCTCCCTGGTCGGGCTGGCGCTCTACCTCGTCACCTCCCGCCCGCCCGGCATCGGCGCGGTGCAGGGCCGGATGGAGAAGATGCGTCGCTTCACCGAATTCTCGAAGCCACGCTGGCGCAAGGTGGTGGCATCGGCCACTCACTGCGTCGGCGGCGACGGGCTCGGCATCATGACCGCGATGGCCGGCGCCCGGCTGATGGGCTTCTCCTTCTGGGAGGAGTTCTGGTTCGAGTACGCGGTCGGCTACCTCTTCGGCTGGCTCATCTTCCAGACCTGGGCGATGCGCCTGCACGGAAACGGCTGGCTGGCTTCTATCTGGAAAGGGGGACGGGCCGAGTTCTTCTCCATGATCACGGTGATGGTCGGCATGGGCCTGGTCATGCGCTTCGTCACGCCGGCCGTCGTCGGGATGCAGCCGATGCCGGACACCTACGCCTTCTGGACCTTCGGCTCGCTCGGCTTAATGGTCGGCTTCGTGTTCACCTATCCGATGAACTGGCTGCTCGTGGCCGTCGGCTGGAAGCACGGGCAGGGGATGGCGCACATGCTCAAGGAGATGGAGCACGGGCACGGACAGGGGAGAGGCAAGCATGGCGCGCGGCCCGCACCGCAGGGAGCCCGGTGATGCGGCGCCCCGCTGCGTCCCGGCGCGCGCTGCTGGGTGCGGCCATGCTGCTGGCGGCACTGTCTCCCCCTCGGCCTGCGGCCGCGCAGCGGCCGGGAGCGGACGCGGGGGCCGTCGCTCCCGGCGACGGGAAGGCCCCTGGGTTCGGCGTCGTCCAACGGGTGCTCGCCGCGGCCATGACGCAGAGCGCCGGCGCCTTGCGGGCACGACACCGGCACGTCGCCACCCGTGCGCTCGATCGCGCGCGCCGGCTGGCCCGTTTCGCCGACACGGCTTGGCTGGCTTTCCCGGCCGACACGGCATTCGGCGCGGCCCGCCGCGCGGTAGAGCGGGCGCGCCACGGGTTGCAGACCGGCCGGCCGGAAGAGGCGGCGGACGTCCTCGACGCGGGCGCCCGGACCCTTGCCGGCGCGGCGCTCGGGGACACCCGGCCGCCGCGTCCGGACGTGGGAACCGTCACGCGGGCTGCGGGGCGTCCCGTGCTCGGGCTGCAGGGCGAGGAGATCGGCGAGATCGAGGGCTTCAGGGGCGCCGGGGGCGGTCGGTCGCCCTCGGATGTGGTCCTCGTCTCCGTGGGCGGCTTCCTCGGCCTCGGCGCGCGCACGGTCGAGGTGCCGGCCGATGGGGTGCTGCTCGGCCGGGATTACGCGATGGTGGTCGAGGACGTCGCCGGCGCCCTGGGCGGCAGGTGACGCGCGGGCACGTCGCCGGAATGCCGCGCGGCGAAGCCGAGAGGCGCTCTCCGCGATCCCTCGACCCTTACTCCAACTGCCCGGCCCGGTCCGGGAGGGGACGGCAGGCCCTCGGCGTTCTCGGGCCTTCGGCGCGGGTCGGCCACGGGAAGCCTTGCTGGCTGCCGACGGCGACGACGTTGCAGCCGGCGCCTTCTATGAGGAAGGTGACGATCTGGGGGTCGGCGGCATCGTCGATACGCACCTCGCCGGCGGGCGCGTCCACCACGACGGTGACGTCGCGGCCGTAATGCCGCTTGAGAGCCTGACGGACGGAGGTCGCCGCGCCTTCGCCCAGTCCCGAAACCGTGTAGGTCCGCATCCTGCATCGCCTCGCGTGGTCGCTGACTTTCGGAAGATAGGGATGGCTAGCCGGGTTGCAGGCCGACATCATTCCGATTGCGCGGCGGCGCGCGCCTGGTGTCGGCGGCACTGGACGCCTCGGGCTACATCTAGAGCAAGATCAAGCAGCAGCTACTCTGGAGTTTTACATGCTGACGTGCTCGGCATCCCGTTGGCCATGCCGCCTCGCCTGTTTCTGATGGGCAGCAAAAGTGCCTCATCCTGGACAGCACGACCGGGGCACCCGGAAAGCAACACGGCCGGCGCGCCGTCCCGTTCCACGCATACGTGAACGTCCGAATGCGATTTGCTCTGCCCTTGTCCCGTGGGAAGCTGGGCAACCCCTGCAACAACGCGCCGTTCGCGACGCACCCGGCGTAGGATGTCCCGCGCCGGGCAGCTATAGGAAGGGACCGAACGCATGGAACACGCGACCCAGGTACTGCGCACGCACCCTCGCAAGCCCGCCCAGAGCCTGGAGGAGTGCCTCAAGGCCTGCTTCGACTGCGAGGCAGCCTGCACCGCCTGCGCCGACGCTTGCCTGCACGAGAAGCCCGAGATGCTCGGCATGCTGGTCAAGTGCATCGACCTGGACCTCGACTGCGGCGCCACCGGCCGGCTGATCGCCCGCGCGGGCGGCGCCGACCCGGCAGTGACGCGGGCGCAGCTGCAAGCCTGCATCGCGGCCTGCAAGGCGTGCGAGGCCGAGTGCCAGAAGCACGCGAGCATGCACGAGCACTGCAAGCACTGCGCCGAGGCCTGCCGCGCTTGCGCCCAGGCGTGCGAGCAGGCCATGCAGGGCGTGAAGCAGGCAGCTTGAGGCAGGGGGGCGGCCAGCCTTTCGTCAGGGTCGCCGCCTGCCGAGGCCGCGACCATCCATCCTGAGATGAACCACACCCGAGAGGAGCAAAGGTCATGAAACGGTCCCATGCGGTCCCAGCCAAGTCCACTGCTTGGACACTCGCCACGGCGTCCCTGTTCGGCCTCGCCGGCTTCTTACCCGTGGCGGCCTACGCGGTGCCGTTCACGGAATCGCCCTCGTTTGCCAACGAGGTGCAGTATCTCACCTTCACCATCGACCATCACTACTCGGCGCTGCGCATGACCGAGCTGGCGGCCGGCACCGCCGCCGTCGGCTCGTCGTCGAACTACGCGGGGTCGCCGAACGTCTTCTCCTCGACGCCGGCCAAGGCCACGGACCCGGTCGCGCTCAGCATCGCGGCCATGGCCAACATGGGGCAGCGCAGGGAGATCGTAGAGGGGCAAGGCTTCCTGCAGACCTACTACGGCATCAGCTACGCGCCGTCCTTGCAGCCCTACCTCGCGCCGGTCGTCGAGTACGTGGACCAGGCCGCGGCCGGCGATCCCTTCAACATCGCCTTCCTCGAAGCCTTCAGCGGGCACCACGCGACGCTCGTTCCCCCCTCGCAGGCATGCACCACGGCGGCGGTCCACGCGGACGTGCGGGACTACTGCGCCGGCATCGTGGCGAACCAGACCATGCAGATCAGCCAGATGCGGACCGAGCTCGCCACGGCCTACAGCATCACCACAATACCGTACGAGACCGTCCCCCTGCCGGACAGCGTGGCTGGCCGGCCGGTGCCGGTGCCGGAGCCGGCCAGCGCCGCCCTGCTCACGGTAGGTGTGCTCGGCCTCGGCCTGGTCCGCCGCAAGCGCGGACATGCTAGCCGGGACATCGCGTCGGCCGCCTGATCCCTGGTGCCTCTTCCGTCCTGGCGGGAGAGGCACTGAACGGTTCGAATTACACGCCGACATTGCTTCTGGCGCCCAAGAGGATTACGTCGCTTGCCATGTGGAGACGACCGCTCCGTTGGATGATGCTGATGCTTCTTGGCCTCGCCTTCCTGGGCGGGACGACGGCGCAGGCCTTGCCTCCGAGCGGCGCGTCCCAGCCCATGCGGGTGGCCAGCCCCATGCCGAGCTGCACCGACGAGGCCATGACACAGACGGATGCTCCGGCGCCGTACAACGGCATCACGCCCGATTGCGTGAAGCTCACGAAATGCCTCGGCATCCCGTTCTCGCCCGGGCCGGCTGCGATGACGTCGGCGCCCATCGCCTACGCGGCCGCTGCTTACTGGTCCCGTGTCCCCTTGCCGGGTGGCCTGTCCCCCACGCCACTCCCGTTCCCTCCTAGATCGGCCTGATCCGGCCGGCGCGCGCTTGTCGCGCGCTGTCTTGGCATGCCCGGCGTCCCTGGCCGATCCGCACCCTCGCGGACCTGTGCCGCGGCCTGCGCCGGGCTCCTGATCGAGCCATCGAGCCCGGCCGCCGTGCCGCCGGGCAGGAAGGA
>JBBSIT010000354.1:0-5295 GCA_038231995.1 Acetobacterales bacterium
GCCGCGCCACCTCGGCCAGCAGCGCATGGCGGTCGCGGAAGTGCCGGTAAGGTGCGGCCGGGCTCACGCCCACCGCCCGGGCCAGCTCGGCGATGGCGAACCCGGCCAGCCCGCGTTCGGCGATCATGGCCAGCGCAGCCTGGATCAGCGCCTCGCGCAGGTTCCCGTGATGGTAGGTTCCACGCTCACGGCCGCTCCCCTGCTGATCTGCTTTCATGCACGGCGCACTAACATCTGCGTGGCACTGCTACATGCGGCACCGTCGCGATCGGAGCACAGGGTGCAGCGGTCCACGGCTAATGCAACGGCGCGCGCTGATGCACGAAGCGCTGTTTGACCCACACGACCACAACGCCCGCGAGCCCGATCAGCGCCGCGTCGAGCGCGAACCGCTCCAGCGCCTGCCAGGCCAACTCGGGCGCACCGGCTGCCAGAGCTGCGCCGATCGCCGCGGCGGCATCGATCAGCCGCATGGCGACCAAGGCGCCGGCGATGACGCTGCGCCGGTAGGCAGCCTGGATCACCAGGCCGGCAAAGGCACCGCACACGGCGACCAGCATGTCTGCGGCCGGCGGATGGGCTAGGTGCTCGGCGGCCGAGCTGCCGACCAGGCTGGCAGTGTCAGCGGCGCCCACCGCCTGTAGGATCAGGAACGAGGCGGCTCCGCCGGCGATCAGGACGGCGTAGCCGGCCAGGGCCGACAACAGTCCCAGGCGCGCCACCTCGAAGCGCCGCAGCACAAGCCCGAGCGGGATCTTGGCGAGCGGCTCGAAGCCGGGCGAGATGATCGCGGCCGCGATCGAGGCGACCACCTGCAGGGCCGGGTCCTTCGCGAGCAGCCCGGCGCCGCCGATCATGCCGCCCAGGGCCATCAGCACGAGAAAGTTGGGCGTGATGCGCCCTTGGTGGCGCAGCCCTGCCTCCATCTCCTCCCACAGCGCCTCGTCCACGTCGTGGTCGATCGCGTGCTGCTGGTCAGGGTCGGACAGGCTGGCCAGCTCGGCCGTGGCGACGGAGTAGGGACCGCCCCGCTGCGCCACGGCCCGGCTGACCGCCTGCATCACCGCGTCGGTGCCCCGGTTCAGGGCGTGAACGGTGACCACATCGCAGTCCGGCGGCTGCACCGAGGCACCCCGCAGCCGCACGATGCCGATGACGTGCTCCACTTGCTGGAGCTCTCGCACCAGCAGGTCCGCCGTCGCGGCCGGGGCCGTGATCTCGATGCTGCGCTGCATGTGGCCGCTCCCGGCTGGTGTACAGCTAGCTCAGAGCGGGAAAACGGCGCTGCAGCGCAGGGTGGTCGGCGCGATCGCGTCGGCCAGAAGCTCCTGGCCCGCCGTCAGCAACCAGAGCCGGCCGCCGCGGCTGAAGGGGATGGTGAGACCGAGGGAGCCGGCCAGCGTGATCGTCCCACGCAGCCGGTAGTCCACCCCGCCCGTCCGGACCACGCCGAGCAGTTGCGAACCCAGGTTGCGGACCGTGGTCACCACGGTGAACGGGACCAGGGTCGAGCTGAGCGGCGGCAGCCGCACGGGAACATCGCTCGCGCCCTCGGCCAACGGCGCTCCGGCCGTGTCCACCGCCACAGTGACGCGCTGGAACGCCAGCTCCGTCCGGTTCGGGTTGGTGACGCACAGGGTCACGCCGAGCGCCTGGTCCAGCAGGCCGAGGCCGCGCAGCTCGACCGCGGCCACTTCGACCTCCGGCGGTGTGGCCGTGACGAGCGCGCATCCGGCAAGGAGCGCGAGGGCCGACACGGCGAGGACGGGCCACCTCATGCGGCCTCGCGCCGGGCAAGCGGGGAGCAATCGTATTGCGCCAGCAGGTCCGCCGGGTCGCGGAAGATCGCGATGCAGCCGGCCTTTCTCAGGTCGTCCTCTGGGAAGCCGCCGCAGAGAAGGCCGATGGTGCGCAGACCGGCCTTGCCGGCCGCCTCGGCATCGTAGGGAGTATCGCCGATGACCAGCACGTCCTCAGGCGCGATGTCGCCCAGCCGCTTCAGGGCGGCCAGGAAGATGTCGGGATGCGGCTTGCTCCGCTCGGCATCGTCCGTGGTGGTCTGCGCATCGACCAGATCCTCGATCGCGGCCGCCTTCTTGTAGGTGTCGAGCTCCTTCTCCTTGGCGGAGGACGCGAGGGCGATCCGCACCCCATCGGCGCGCAGCCGCTCGAACAGGGTGCGCACCTGGGGGAACGTCTCTGCCTGAGGGAGATAGCGTTCCTGGAAAACCTGGCTGCGGTGCTTCTCCAACTGCTCGCCCTTGGCGGCCAGTTCCCCCTGGTCGAGGAACACCGGCATGAGCTGGTCGCCGCCCTTGCCGATCAGCCCGCGGATGTCCTCGAAGCCGATCTCGTGGCCGTAGTCGTGGAACGCGTCCTGCCACGCCTGTGCGTTAAGATCGACGGAGTCGATCAGAGTGCCATCAACATCGAAGATCACGGCTCTCGGCATGGTTGGACCTCCCGGCGAAGCGTCTTGCAGCAAGGCTACGAGCCGGGCCAGCACGCCAGTTCTGGTCTGGGATAAGGCCATAAGCCGCTGCGTGTGCTGTAGTTCCTTGCTGATGGGCCACAATCGGCGACTGGGAGGCGGCGGGAATGGACGCCACCCATGCGTCGCACTGCCGTAACCCTCTCGTGACGGCGATGGAACCAAACCAAGTTGGGACGTTAATGCTGCTTACATGCGGTCTGGCACGCGCTAGGTGTTCCCGCGTGAAGTGAGGAGCACGAAATGGACGAGGATCGGATCAAGGGCGCTGCCACCAACGTCGGCGGCAAGGTCAAGGACGCCGTTGGCGGCCTGACCGGCGACAGCAAGACGCAGGCCGAGGGGAAGGCGGACCAGGTATCGGGTCAGCTGCAGAACGCCTACGGCTCCGCCAAGGACGCGGCGAGCGAAGCCGTGGACACCGTGGGCAGCCAGGTGGACAGCTTCATGAAGGAGCGGCCCCTCGCCGCCCTGCTGACCGCGGCCGGCGTCGGCTACGTGCTCGCTTTCCTGATCCACCGTCGCTAGGGGGGCAAAGATCATGACCCTCGCTCCCGGATACTCCTCCAGCACGAGCACTGAGACGGTCGTGCCCGATGACCAGCGCACCATGCTGCGCAACCGCGTCTCGTGGGGCGCCATCCTCGCCGGCGTCGCGGCCGCACTCACGATCCAGCTGCTGCTCAACGTGCTGGGCATCGGCATCGGCCTGTCCGCGCTCGACGTGGACCAGGCCTCCCAGAACCCGACCGCTGGCGGCTACTCCACCACGGCCGGCATCTGGTTCGTCGTCGTCGGCATCGTCGCCTCGCTCGTGGGCGGCATCGTCGCCGGCCGGCTGTCCGGCACGTCGGACGACAACACCGCGCGCTGGCACGGCTTCGTGTCCTGGTGCGTGGCGACGCTCCTGCTGTTCTACCTGCTCACCTCGGCCGTGGGCGGCATCATCGGCGGCGCGTTCAGCGCGCTCGGTAGCACGGTCGGCGGCGCCGGCCGCGCGGCGGCCTCGGCGGTGTCGGGCGTGGCGGCGAACACCGACGGCGACGCGCTGGCTGCGCAGGTGCGCCGGCTGGTGAGCCCGAACGAGGCTCAGAGCGTGCAGGATAGCGTGATCGCGTACATCCGCGCCAGCGCGAACGGCGATCAGGCCGCAGCGACCGCGGCCCGCGACCGCGCCGTGGACGCCCTGGCCCGCACGGCGAACATCAGCCCGGACGAGGCCCGGACCCGCATCCAGGCGACCGAGCAGCAGTATCGGCAGACGGTGGACCAGGCCAAGCAGCAGGCCACGCGCGCGGCTGAGGCGGCCCGCAAGGGCGCGGCCACAGCCGGCATCCTGGGCTTCATCGCATTAGCGCTCGGCGCGTTGGCGGCCTGGTTCGGCGGCGGCATCGGTGCACCGCACCGCAACCTGGCCATCATGGGGACCACGGAACGTCGAGTCTAAGTAGGCGGGTTACAGCTTGAGACGAGGCGGTACGCGCGAGCGTGCCGCCATTTCCACATCCGCCTCGCGCTGAGGGATGCTCGGCCCGGCGCACAGATCACGAAAGGCTTCCCCATGGCCGCTCGCGGCACCCGCCCTGCCTCCTCCCATGAGGGGCAGATCAGCCAACTTCGCGACCAGTTGCAGGGCCTGGTGTCCGAGCACGTCGCGCCCGCCCTGGCAAATGCGGCCGACGCCGTGGCCGACCCCGTCCAGAAGCTGCTCAGCTACGCCACGCTCGCGGCAGAGGTTCTTCCACAACTCCGGCAGCTCCTCCGCCGCAGGCCGGACGCACCGCCGCCGCTCCGTTCCCGCGCCGGCCTGCTCCGCCGCCACCCCGTCATCACCAGCACCATCGCCTTCGGGCTCGCGCTCGGCGCCGGCCTCGTCGCCTACAAGCTGATCGGCAGCCGTCGGCCCAGGCGACGGGGAGCGGCCGGCGACAGGAGCGAGCCCAAGCTGCCATGACTCCTGCGGACGATCCGGACAAACCCACCAAGGTCATCATGCTTCCCTCGGTGCGCGGCGGCATCGGCCATATCTCCCGCACCGCCGCCCTGGCGCGCGCCCTGCGCAGGCTCGATCCCCGGGTCGAGGTCGAGTTCGTGCTGGATACGGAGTGGCTGCGGCCGTTCAACATCGACGCGACCCTCAAGATGGGCTTCCGGCCCCGCCTGCTGCCGTTGCGCACCCAGGAGAACCGGGACGCCATCATCCGCGCCTGCCTGGGCGACGCCGACATCATCGTGGACGACGTGGTGCGCTACCTCGTGCCGTTCCGCCATGCGCTGCCCGGCACGGCCTGGGTCTCCATCCTCATGCACCCCGTGCACGACGAGCTGTTCATGGACTGGCCCTACATGGCGCAGATGGACGCGCTGATCTGGCCCTACGCGCCGCTCGTCGGCCTGCCCGACCTCGGCCCCGTCGCGGACAAGGTCGTGCAGACCGGCCCGTTCCTCGAGACGGACGGCGTGCCGGACAAGGCGGCCGCCCGCGCCAAGCTCGGCTTCGATGCAGGCGGCCCGCTCATCGTCTACACGCCGCGCGGCTTCCCGTTCGGCCAGGAGTTCGGCCATCGCATGCTGGCGAGCCGGTTCGGCGCCGCTGCGGCGCTGCGCGAGGCCTGGCCCGGCCTCAAGCTCGTGCTCCTCGCCGTGAGCGACCCGGCGGCGCTGCGCGGCATCCCCGGCGTGCCGGACGAGCTGCCCAGCTGGGTCCGCGTCGAGGGTGTCATCACGCCGCCCGAGGCGCTGCTGTTCGAGCGCGCGGCCGACATCCTGATCGGCGAGGGGACGAGCACCATGCACGAGGGCGC
>JBBSIT010000355.1:0-5292 GCA_038231995.1 Acetobacterales bacterium
CACGACGTGCTGATCATCACCGCCATCTACACCGTGGCCTGCGTCGTGCTGGCGATCGCTCTCGGCCTCGCGGCCGCGCTGTTGCTCGACCGGCCGTTCCGCGGCAGCGGCGTGGCCCGTGCGCTGGTGACTGTTCCCTGGGCCGCGCCGCCGGTCGCGGTCGCGCTGGTCTTCGTGTGGATCTTCAACGCCCAGTACGGGGTGTTCAACTTCGTGCTGCGCAGCCTGGGTTTCGCGGCGGGGCAGGAGAACTGGCTGGACAGCCCGTCCCTCGCGCTGCCCGCGATCCTGATCACGACGATCTGGCAGATCTTCCCCTTCGCGGCGGTCGTGATCCTGTCGGCGCTGCAGGGCGTCTCCTCCGAGCTGAAGGAGGCCGCGATCATCGACGGCGCCGACCGGCTGAGCGTGTTCGGCGCCGTGGTGTGGCCGACCATCCGGCCGAGCGTCGCGCTGCTCGCGCTGTTCCTCACCATCTGGTCGATCCGGCGCTTCGACCTGATCTGGCTGATGACCCAGGGCGGGCCGATCGGCGCCACCAACACCCTGGTGATCGAGCTCTACCGCGAGGGCTTCGTCTACCGCGAGCTTGGCCAGGCGGCGGCGGTCGGCATGATCGGCATGGCGATCGCGCTCCTGGTGACGTTCGTCTATTTCCACTTCACCCGGCGGGCCGAGCTGGCGGCGGGCAACCGATGACCGCAGGCCTGCGCTGGACGCACGGGCTGCGGATCGTCGCGGTCCTCCTGATATTGGGAGCCGCGGTTTTCCCGCTCTATTGGATGTTCGTCACCTCGCTGACGCCATCTACCGAGCTGTTCGCAGTGCCGCCGCGGGTGCTTCCCACCTTGTCGGAGCTGGGAGTACTACGCGGAGGCCTTCCGCACCATCCCGGTCGCCACCTGGCTCGCCAACAGCCTGATTATCGCGGGCGGCACGATGCTGCTGAGCCTTGGGCTCGCGATCTTCCCGGCCTACGCCCTCTCGCGCTTCCAATTCCGCGGCAAGGGCGTGATGGGGCTGAGCCTGTTCGCGACGCAGATGCTGCCGAAGGCGATGCTGGTGGTGCCGCTCTACGCGATCTTCGGGCAGCTCTCGCTGCTGAACACGCTGGGCGGCCTCATCCTCGCCAACACCGCCTTCACCGTGCCGGTCGTCACCTGGCTGCTGAAGGGGGCCATCGACGGCGTGCCGATCGACATCGAGGAAGCGGCGCGCATCGACGGCTGCACCCGCGTAGGCATCGTGCTGTCCATCGTCATTCCGCTCGTGGCGCCATCACTCGCGGCGGCGGCGGTGATCTCCTTCTTCCATGGCTGGAACGAGTACGTCCTGGCCCAGACGCTCATCAGCCAGGAGGCCCTGCGCCCGGCGTCGGTCGGCTTGGCCAGCTTCGTCGGCGAGCTCAGCACGCCGGTCCATTCCGTGATGGCCGTCGGGCTCCTGTACACGGTGCCGGCCGTCGTCTTCTACCTGTTCGTCCAACGCTACGTCGTCGCTGGCATGACCGCGGGCAGCGTGAAGGGGTAGCCGCTCATGGCGTCCATCCGGCTCAGCGGCGTCACCCGCGCATTCGGCCCGAAACTAGCCGTCAACGACATCAACCTCGACGTTGCGGACGGTGAGTTCCTCGTCCTGCTCGGCCCCTTCGGCTGCGGCAAGTCCACCCTGCTGCGCATGCTCGCCGGGTTGGAGAACGTCTCCTCCGGGGAGATCTGGCTGGACCGGAACCGGGTCGACCAGCTCCCGCCCAGCGCGCGCGACATGGCCTTCGTGTTCCAATCCTACGCGCTCTACCCGCACATGACGGTGCGGCGGAACATCACCTTTCCCCTCATCATGCGGCATCACCGGTGGTGGTTCCACCTGCCGCTGATCGGCCATCTCGCGAAGCGCCGCATCGAGCGCTCGCCCGAGGTGCGCGGCCTGGTGGACCGCACCGCGCAGATCCTGGCCTTGACGGAGATGATGGACCGCCTGCCGAAAACGCTCTCTGGCGGGCAGCGGCAGCGCGTCGCCCTGGGGCGGGCCATGGTGCGCAAGCCGCAGGTCTTCCTGATGGACGAGCCGCTCTCCAACCTCGACGCCAAGCTGCGCACGGCGATGCGGGGCGAGATCATCAAACTGCACCAGCAGGTCGGCGGCACCTTCGTCTATGTCACCCACGACCAGATCGAGGCGATGACGATGGGCACCAAGATCGCGCTGATGCGCGATGGCGTGGTGCAGCAGTTCGGCACCGCGCGGGAGATCTACACCGACCCGGTCAACACCTACGTCGCGCGCTTCATCGGCACGCCGCCGATGAACCTGCTGGCAGCGTCGCTCGACGGCAGTGCGGGCCTGCGCGTGGGCGAGGCGGTGCTGCCCTTGCCCTCCTCCCTCGACGCCGCGGCGCGGACAACGCCCGGCGGGGCGCTGCTGGTGGGGGTGCGGCCGAGCGCCCTGTCCATCGAGCCGGTAGGCAGTCCTGGCACCATCGCGGGCGAGGTGGCGCTGGTCGAGCATATCGGCGCGGAGTCCCTGATCAGCGTGCGTCTCGCCCAGGCCCGCACCGGGCATGAGGAGGAGGAACAATCCCGCGACGAGGTCATGGCAACCTCGTCCGGCTACAGCGACCTTCGTCCAGGCGACCGGGTCGGCCTGCGCCCCGATCTCGCCGAGGCTGTCTTGTTCTCGGCCGAGTCCGGCCGCCGCGTCGCCGCGTCATGAGGACGCGAGCCGTAGTGCGTCCCGAGGGCACGGCCGCCGGGCGTCTGGCACGGCCTTCCCCGCGGCCGTAAATGGCGGTTTGATGACATCGGCGCAGGGCATGATGCCGGCGCCGGAGCCAGCGCCCATGTCCGACACTGCCGCTGGGACACAACGTCCTGTGCCCGGCGTGCCCTTGCCCCAGGCCCGCCGCGCGCTGGCCGGCGCTTGCCTCGCGCACGCGCTGCACGACGGCTACACCGACCTGATCTACATCCTGCTGCCGGTGTGGCAGGCCGAATTCGCCTTGGGTTACGTTGCGCTCGCCGCATTGCGCGGCCTCTACGCCGGCACGATGGCGGGGCTGCAGGTGCCAGCCGGGCGCCTCGCCGAACGCCTAGGCGCCCGGGCGCTCCTCGCAGGCGGGACAGTGATCGCCGCTCTCGGCTACGCGCTGGCCGGCCTCTCCGGCGGGCTGATCGGGCTGTGCGCCGCATTGGTGCTGTCCGGCGCCGGCTCGAGCACGCAGCATCCATTGGCCTCGGCCGCGGTCTCCCGGGCCTATGGCGGGTCCGCCCGGGGTCCGCTCGGCACCTACAACTTCGCCGGCGACCTGGGCAAGGCGGCGTTGCCAGCCCTGACCTCGCTGCTGCTGGTGCTCATGCCATGGCGCTCGGCGTTGTGGCTGCTCGCCCTCCTCGGCCTGCTCGCAGCCCTCGCTGTCTACGGACTGGTCCCAGCGTTCGCGCGCGTAGAGACGCCCGCGGCCAGGCAGACGGCGGGATCATCCGGCCATGGCGGTTTCGCGCTGCTGCTCGCCATCGGCGTGCTCGACAGCGGCGTGCGCATGGGCTTCCTGACCTTCCTGCCGTTCCTCCTGCAAGCGAAGGGGGCGGACCTGCCGCTGGTGGGCCTGGCGCTGACCCTCGTGTTCCTGGGGGGCGCCGCCGGCAAGTTCGCCTGCGGCTGGCTCGGCGCCCGCCTGGGCCTGCTCGCGACCGTGCTCGCGACCGAGGCAGGCACGGCCGCCGCCATCCTGGCCGTGATCGCGCTGCCGCTCGCTCCCACGCTCGCCTTGCTGCCCCTGCTCGGCGTGATGCTGAACGGCACCTCGTCCGTGCTCTACGGCACGGTGCCGGAGTTGGCGCCGGCGGGCAGGGTGGAGCGCGCCTTCGCCGTGTTCTACACCGGCACGATCGGCTCAGGCGCCCTCTCCCCGGTGCTGTACGGCATCGTCGGCGACCTGGCCGGGCTAGGGTGGGGCACTGCGACCGCGGCCGGGGCAGCGCTTCTCACCTGCCCGCTCGCGCTCCTGCTCGCGCCGCGGCTGCGCCCCCGCTAAGGTTTCCGTTAGACCACCTGTCGCGCCCGCAGGTCGCTGATCTCGTCGCGGCCCAGACCGAGCTCGCCGAGGATCGCCTCCGTGTCGGCGCCCAGGGCCGGCGGGTGGGCAATGATCCCGCTCGGCGTGCGGCTGAGCGTCATCGGCTGGCCGACATAGCTCACCGGCGCCTTGTTGCCCCCATCCAGGGTCTGCGCGATGCCGAGATGCTGCACCTGCGGGTCGGCGAACACCTGGTCGATGCGGTTGATCGGTCCGCATGGCACGCCGGCCTCGTTCAGCCGGGCGACCCAGGCGGCGCTGTCGTCCTGCACCGTGCGCGCCTCGATCTCCTGGTTCAGCGCGTCGCGGTTGGCGCTGCGCGCAGCACCCCTGGCGAACCGGGGGTCGTCAAGCAGGGAGGCGGCGCCGAGCGCGTGGGCGAACCGCTCCCAGATCCGCTGCCCCGTGGCGGCGATGTTGATGTGGCCGTCGCGCGTGCGGAACACCCCGGTCGGGATGCTCGTCGGGTGGTTGTTGCCGGCCTGCCCCGGGACCTCGCCGGCCATCAGCCAGCGGGCCGCCTGGAAATCCAGCATGAAGGCCTGCGCCTGCAGGAGCGAGGTCTGCACCCACTGCCCGCGCCCGCTCGTCTCCCGCTCCAGCAGCGCCACGAGCACCCCTTGGGCCGCGAACAGCCCGGCGCACAGGTCGGCGATCGGGATGCCGACGCGCACCGGCCCCTGGCCCGGCAGGCCCGTGATGCTCATCAAGCCGCCCAGCCCCTGCGCGATCTGGTCGAAGCCAGGCCGCCCGGCATACGGCCCGTCCTGCCCGAAGCCCGAGATCGAGGCATAGACGAGGCGCGGGTTGACCGCCTCCATCACCGAGTAGCCGATCCCCAGCCGCTCCTTCACGTCGGGCCGGACGTTCTCCACCAGCACGTCCGCGCGCTCGGCGAGCCGCTTCAGGATCGCGACGCCCTCGGGCTGCTTGAGGTTCAGCGTCATGCCGCGCTTATTGCGGTGCAGGTTCTGGAAGTCCGGCCCCTCGCGCGGGCCACCCATCGGGTCGCCCATGTCCGCGCCCGCCGGCAGCTCGACCTTGATCACGTCCGCGCCCCAGTCGGCGAGCTGCCGCACGCAGGTCGGGCCGGCGCGGACCCGCGTGAGGTCGAGCACGGTGAAACGCGCGAGCGCCGAGGAAGCGTGCGGCATGGGCGGCATCCTTCTCCGTGGCGGCTCTAGTGGTCCGACCCTGACGCTTGGGAACCAAGCGTC
>JBBSIT010000356.1:0-5282 GCA_038231995.1 Acetobacterales bacterium
GCCCAAGGGCGATGCCTCCGCCTACGCCGTCATCCGGCCCCGCGAGCAGTAGGGGCGAGCAGTAGGAAATCCCATGCCCGAGCCGCACTCCGCTCTGTCCAAGCCGCTCGTCCTCGTCGTCGAGGACGAGGCGGCGCTCGCCACCATGCTGCGCTACAACCTGGAGAAGCAGGGCTTCCGCGTCGAGGAGGCCGGCGACGGCCAGGAGGCGCTGACCCGCATCGCGGAGAGCACGCCCGACATCGTGCTGCTCGACTGGATGCTGCCCGTCCTGTCCGGCATCGAGGTCTGCCGGCAGATCCGCCGCCGCCCCCGCACCCGCGACCTGCCCATCATCATGGTGACCGCCCGGACCGAGGACCAGGACGCCGTGCGCGGCCTCAACACCGGCGCCGACGACTACATTGCCAAGCCGTTCAACATGGACGCCCTGCTGGCCCGGATGCGCGCGCTGCTCCGCCGCTCCGGCGCCGTGCCCGTCAAGGGCCAGCTCGCCTTCCACGACCTCGCGCTCGACCTTTCGGCCCACCGCGTCCAACGCAACGGACGCCCGATCCACCTCGGCCCGACCGAGTTCCGCCTTCTGGAGTTCTTCATGCAGCACCCGCGCCGGGTGTTCTCCCGCGAGGAGCTGCTCGACGCCGTCTGGGGGCCGGACATCCATGTCGAGCCACGCACGGTGGACGTCCACATCCGCCGCCTGCGCAAGAGCATCAACGGCGACAGCGAGCTCGACGTGGTACGGACCGTGCGCGCCGCCGGCTATGCCCTCGACATGGAGCCGGTCTGAATCCGGTTTACCGCAGCCCGAAGAACGAAAGGATTGCGAGCACCACGACGACCAGGCCGACGATGTAGATCACGTTGTTCAAGGGATGCTCCTGCGTACCGAGTGTCTGACGAGTGCGATTTCCAACGTGGAACACGCCGGACGGTTTCCTTCAAACCCGTCCTCAGCGCAGGTCGCGCCGCTCCATCGCCCCCAACCGGCCCGCGAGCTGCCCGATGCCGTCCATCTCCACGTTCGCGAAGGCGAGCCGGAGATGCTGCTCCTGCCCGGCGCCGAACGCGCTGCCCGGCAGGCACATCGCGCCCCGCTCCGCCGCCAGGTGCTCCACCACGCGATGCCCCGGCACACCCTCGAACGGGTGGCGCACATAGGCGAAATACGCGCCCAGGCTCTCGACCCGCCAGTCTGGCAGGCGCTGGAACGCCGCCCGCACCGCCTCCGCCCGCCGGTTGATCCGAACCCGGTTCTTCCCCCGCCACTCCGCCAGCGCGTCCAGGCCCCAGAGCAGCGCCGACTGCCCGGCGCGCTGCGGGCAGATATGCAGGCAATCCAGCACCTTTATGAACTGCGCTGCGAGGTCGGGCGAGGCCGTCATGGCACCCAGCCGGTGCCCTGGGATGCAATACGCCTTCGAGAAGCTGTAGAGCTGCACCACGTTGCGTGGCCACGCCGGGTCGGAGAACAGCTCATGCGGCCGCTCCTGCCCGTCCGGCAGGAAGTCGCGATAGGTCTCGTCCATGATGAGCCACAGGTTGCGCCGCCGCGCCAGCTCGTGGAACCCGGCGATCACGTCGGGCGGATAGACCGCCCCGGTCGGGTTGTTCGGCGTCACCAGCACGATGGCGCGCACGCGGGAGTCGAGCAGCGCCTCCGCGTCCGCCGGGTCGGGCACGAAGCCGGCCTCGGCGGAGCAGGGCAGGGGCCGCGGCTCGATGCCCAGCATGTCGCAGGTCTGCTGATGGTTCCAGAACCACGGCGTCGGCAGCAGCACGGCGTCGCCCCGCTGCGCCAGCGCCATCATGGCGAGGAAGAACGCCTGGTTGCACCCGGCCGTGATCGTCACGTGCCCGGCGTCGATCTCCGCGCCGTAGAACGCCGTCATCTGACGCGCGAACGCCTCGCGCAGCGGCGCGTCGCCGGTGATCAGCCCGTACTTGGCGCTCGCGGGGTCGCGCGCCGCAGCCGCGATGTGCTGCAGGAGCTCGGGATGCGGCGGGTAGCCCGGCACGGCCTGGCACAGGTCGAGCATCGGCCCGTGCCCGCCATCGTAGCGTTCCGCCCAGGCATGCACCTCGGGGATCGGCGGCGAGCCGACATCGACGACGAGCGGGTTCGGGGAGGGCATCGGCATTCCTGGGCTGGACCAGCCCATATGAACGCAGGCCGGCTCGGCCCGTTCACCGCCTTCCCGATGCCCGCGACGCCGAGCTGAACTGCCGCTCCAGCGCCCCGCCCGCGAGCGAGATCAGCAGGCAGCAGCCAAAGAACAGCGCTGCAGCGAACACGTAGCCCTCGGCCGCCAGCCCCAGCCAGGCCTGGTCCTTCAAGGACTGGTTGACCACGCCCATCAGGTCGAACAGCCCGACGATGCTGACCAGCGTGGTGTCCTTGAACAGATCGACCACGATGTTGACGATCCCCGGGATCGCTGTCCGCATCGCCTGCGGCAGCACGACGAGCAGCTTGGCCTGCGCGCCATGCAGTCCGAGCGCCAGCGCCGCCTCGTATTGCCCCTCCGGCACGCCCTGCAGCGCGCCGCGCACCACCTCCGCCATGTAGGCCGACGAGAACAGCGTCAGCACCACCATGGCGCGCACCAGGTTATCGACCGTCATCCCCGCCGGCAGCACCAGCGGCAGCAGCACCAGCCCCATGAACAGCACGGCCAGCAGCGGCACGCCGCGCCAGAACTCGACCAGCGCGGTCGATCCCCATCGCAGCGCCGGCAGCCGCGACCGCCGCCCGAACGCCAGCGCGATCCCGAGCGGGAGGGCGCCGGCGACGGCCGTGAACGACAGCACGATGTTGAGCAGCAGCCCGCCCCAATCCGCCGTATTGACCGGCGCCAGGCCGAACACGCCGCCGGCCAGCAGCGTGCCGCCGACGACGGGCACCCCGAGCAGCAGCGCCAGCAATGCTGCCCCCCGCCGCCGCCGCGCCACCATCACGCCGAGCAGCGCCGCCAGCAGCAGCACGACCGCGAGGTCCGCCCGCCAGCGCTCAGCTATGGGATAGCGGCCATAGAAGAACTGAGCGATGCGCGCGCGGATGAACGCCCAGCACGCCCCGTCCGCGGCGCAGCCCCGCCGCGAGGCCGCGTCCCAGGTCGCCGCCTCGATCGCCCAATGCCACAACGGCGGCACGACCCAGGCGAACAGCGCCAGCAGCGCGACCGTCAGCGCCGCGTTGCCCGGCGTGCCCACCAGCGCGCGAAGGACCGTCCCCAGCCGCTTCACCGCAACCCCTGCCGCGCGAGCCGGCGGTTCCACCGGTTCATGGCGGCGGACACCAGCAGGTTCACCGCCAGGAACACGCCGAGCACCAGCACCATGACCTCGATCGCCCGCCCGGACTGGTTCAGCACCGTGCGCGCAAATATCTGCAGCACCTCGGGGAAAGCGATGGCGGCGCCGAGCGTGCTGGACTTGATGATGTTGAGGTACTGGCTGGTCAGCGGCGGAATCAGCGTCAGCAACGCCTGCGGGAGCACCACGAGCCGCATGGTCCGCGGCCGCGACAGCCCGAGCGAGCGCGCCGCCTCCAGCTGGCCCGGCGCCACGCCCAGGATCGACGCCCGCACCAGCTCGGCGATGAACCCCGAGGTGTACAGCCCAATCCCCAGCGTGAGTGCCAGCAACTCCGGCGGCAGCCGCACGCCCCCGGTGAAGTTGAAGCCGCGCAGCTCCGGCCGGACCCAAGCGGTGGACCAGATCGCCACAGCCAGCAACGCCGGCGCGCCCAGCAGCCGCACGCGCCATGGCACCCGTGGTAGGATAGCGAGCAACAGCCCTGCACCTGCTATCCAGTAGAAGTTCGCCGACGCCGGCTCAGGGAGGAACAGCCCGCGCACGTTCAGCACGGCGCCGCCCACCATCAGGCTCGCCCGCGGCACCGGCAGCGCCTGCAGCACGGCGAAGTACCAGAACACGATCAGCACGAGCTGCGGCGTGTTGCGCGCCAGCTCCACCACGCCTCGCGCCGTTCCGGCCGCGAGCGGGTTGCCGCTGAGCCGCATCAGCGCCTGCAGCAGCCCTAGCGCGCTCGCGAGCACGATCGCCAGCACCGACACGAACAGCGTGTTGGCGAGGCTGACCACCAGCGCGTAGCCGTACGTGTCCGTCAGCTCCCACGGCAGCAGGTGGTAGGGGATATCGAACCCGGCCGGGCTGAGCAGGAAGCCGAAGCCGAAGCCGATATTGCGCCGGGCCATGTTGTCGGACGCGTTGGCGACCGCGAGGGCGATCAGCCCGAGCGCCGCCAGCACGGCCGCCCCCTGCCACAGGGCTGCGCGCGCCGACCCCGTGCGGAGCCAGCGCGCCCAGCCCGCGATCACGCGCAGCTCAGCGGAACGGCAGCGGGTAGTGCAGCCCGCCCTGGGACCATAGGCGATTCTGCCCGCGCGGCAGGTCGAGCGCCTTGGGGCCGAAGAACTCGTCGTAGAGCTCGCCGTAGTTGCCCGCCGTGCGGATCGCCCGCAGCGCCCAGTCGTTGTCCAGGCCCATCAGCACGCCGAACCCGCCCTCGGTGCCCAGCAGGCGCTTGACGGCCGGGTCCGCGCTCGTGCGCGCCTGCTCCTGCGCGTTCGCCTTCGTCACGCCGACCTCCTCCGCCGTCTTCAGCGCGGCGTCCACCCAGTACAGGATGTTGCGCCAGGCGACGTCGCCGCTGCGGGAGTGGATGCCGAGTGGCTCCTTGCTGATGACGCCATCGAGCACGATCCACTCGGCCGGCGCCTTGAGCGTGGAGCGCACCGCCGCCAGGCTGCCGGTGTCGTCGGTGTAGCCGTCGCAGCGCCCGGACTCCATCGCCGCGATCGCCTCGTCGGACTTCTCGAACAGCAGCGTGCCGATCTTGGTCCCCTTGCTGCGCGCGAAGTCGGCTATGTTCAGCTCCAAGGTGGCGCCGGTCAGCGTGCAGATCGTGGCGCCGTTCAGGTCGCCCGCCGTAGTGACGCCCAGGTTGCGCCTGACGAGGAAGCCCTGCCCGGCGTAGAAGTTGACCGCGACCTCATCGAGCTTGAGCTGGACGTTGCGCGTGAACGTCATGGTGCTGTCGCGGATCAGCACGTCGATCTCGCCCGCCTGCAGCACCGTGAAGCGCGCCGGCGTCGTGGTCGGCACGTAGCGCACCTTCTCCGCGTCGCCGAGCACGGCGGCGGCGACAGCGCGGCAATAGGACACATCGAAGCCCTTCCACGTGCCCGTGCTGTCCTGGAACGCGAAGCCGGGAATGCCCGTATCGACGCCGCACAGCAGGTTGCCCCTCTTCTTGA
>JBBSIT010000357.1:0-5275 GCA_038231995.1 Acetobacterales bacterium
GCCGGTCCAGCGCCGTGGCGACGAGCCGCAGCCAGCCCGGGCTGCGGGCGCCGCCGCCGATGGCGGTCAGCGCGGGGATGCGCCCGCCCTTGGCCTCAAGCGCCTCCAGCCCATCCGCCAGCGCGAAGGCGACGCCCTCCAGCACGGCGCGGGCCAGGTCGGCGCGGCTCGTGGACCCGGTCAGGCCGAAGAACACGCCGGCGGCATTCGGATCGTTGTGCGGCGTGCGCTCGCCGGACAGATAGGGCAGGAACACCAGCCGGTTCGCCGTCGCCAGGCCCTCGCGCTCCACCTCCGCCAGCAGCGCCGCCTCGTCGGCCGCGCCGGTCGCGCGGGTGATCCAGGCCAGCGAGGCGGCGGCGGACCGGATCACCGACATGCGGTGCCCGGTGTCCGGCGGGCAGTGGCAGGAGGCATGGACGGCGCGCGCCGGGTCGGGGTGGAAGCCGGCATCGGCGACGAAGATGACGCCGGAGGTGCCGAGCGAGACGAAGGCGTCGCCAGGCGCGATGCAGCCGATGCCGATGGCGCCGGCCGCGTTGTCGCCCCCGCCGCCCGCTACCGGGATGCCCGGCCGCAGCCCGAGCGCCTCGGCCGGCGCGGGGCGCAGCCGGCCGGCGATGGCGGTGCCTTCGGCGAGCGCGGGCATCTGCGCCGCGGTCAGCCCAGTCGCGTCCAGCATCGCGGGCGACCAGCGCCGGACCGCCACGTCCAGCCAGAGCGTGCCGGCCGCGTCGGACATGTCGCTGATGGCCTCGCCGGTCAGGCGCAGGCGCAGCCAGTCCTTCGGCAGCAGCACGCGCCGGACGCGCGCGAAGGTCTCCGGCTCATGCGCGCGGACCCATAGCAGCTTGGGCGCGGTGAAGCCCGGCATCGCCAGGTTGCCGGTGATGGCCCGGCTGCGCGGCTCGGCCCGCTCCAGCGCCGCGCACTCCGCCCCGCTGCGCCCGTCGTTCCACAGGATCGCCGGGCGCAGCACCCGGTCCGCCGCGTCCAGCAGCACCGCGCCGTGCATCTGTCCGGCAAGGCCGACCGCGCGCACGCCGGACAGGTCCGCGCCGAGCGCAGCCACGGCCGCCAAGGTCGCGTCCCACCAGGCGGACGGGTCCTGCTCGCGCCACAGCGGGTGCGGCGCCTGCACCGACAACGGGGCGGTCGCCTGCGCCACTAGCGCGCCCCCGGTGTCGGTCAGCACCGCCTTGATGCCCGACGTGCCGAGATCGATGCCGAGATGCATCAGGCGATCGGGGTCCAGGCGGCGTCGTTGCGGCTGGAGGCGACGGCGGCGGCGATGAAGCGCATGCCGCGCATGCCGGCCTCGATCCCGGGGACCAGCAGGCAGGCCGGGTCCGGATCGCGGCCCTCCGCGCGCGCCTCGATCTGCTCGGCGAAATCCCGGTAGAGCTGGGCGAAGGCCTCCAGGTAGCCTTCGGGATGGCCGGACGGGATGCGGCTGGCGTGGCTTGCCGCCGGGCCGGCGCCGGCGCCGGCGCGGCTGAGCAGGCGGGGCGGCTCGCCGAACGGAGTGAAGGTCAGCAGGTCCGGCTGCTCCTGCGCCCAGTGGAGGCCGCCCTTCGATCCGTAGACCCGCAGCCGCAGCCCATTCTCGTTGCCCACCGCGACCTGGGAGCACCAGAGCATGCCGCGCGCACCGCCGGGGAAGCGCAGGAGCATGTGCGCATTGTCGTCCAGCGCCCGGCCCGGCACGAAGGTGGTCAGGTCGGCTGCCAGGCTCTCGGCCTGCAGCCTGGTCACGAACTCGGCCAGGTTGAAGGCGTGGGTGCCGATGTCGCCGACGCTGCCGGCGCTGCCGCTGCGCGCCGGGTCGGTGCGCCAGCCGGCCTGCTTGTGGCCGGTGTCCTCCAGCTTGTTCGTCAGCCACTCCTGCGGGTATTCGACCTGCACGACCCTGATCTCGCCGAGCTGGCCCTCCGCCACCATGGCGCGCGCCTGCCGCACCATGGGGTAGCCGGTGTAGTTGTGGGTCAGCGCGAACAGCGCCGTGCTGGCGCGGACGGCCCGCTCCAGGTCCAGCGCGTCGTCCAAGGTGTGGCACAGCGGCTTGTCGCAGATGACGTGGATGCCGGCGTCGAGGAACGCCTTGGCCGGGCCTTGATGCCTTTGGTTGGGCGTGACGACCGCCACCACGTCCACGCGGTCCGGCCGGGCGGCCTCGGCAGCCGCCATCTCGGCGAAGTCGCCATAGGCCCGGTCGGGCGCGATGTGCAGCGCTGCGGCGCTCTCGCGGGCGCGCGCCGGGTCGGAGGACAGGGCGCCGGCGACCAGCTCGTAGCGGTCGTCCAGCCGGGCGGCGATGCGGTGCACGGCGCCGATGAAGGCGCCTTGGCCGCCGCCGACCATGCCCAGGCGGATGCGGCGGGTCACGCGCCGATCCCCAGCATCTTGCGGTTGGCAGCGGTGTCCACCCCGCTGGCGGCAAAATCGTCGAAGGCGCGGGAGGCGACCTGGATGATGTGCCCGGCGATGAACGGCGCGCCCTCCGCCGCGCCCTGCTCGCTGTCCTTGATGCAGCACTCCCATTCCAGCACCGCCCAGCCGTCGAAGCCGTATTGGCTGAGCTTGGAGAAGACCGCGCCGAAATCGACTTGCCCGTCGCCGAGCGAGCGGAACCGGCCGGCGCGCTGCGCCCAGGGCTGGTAGCCGGAATAGACGCCCTGCCGGCCGCTCGGGTTGAACTCGGCGTCCTTGGCGTGGAACATGCGGATGCGCGGGTGGTAGATGTCGATGAAGGCGAGGTAGTCGAGCTGCTGCAGCAGGAAGTGGCTGGGATCGTACAGGATGTTGCAGCGCGGGTGGTTGCCCACGCGCTCCAGGAACATCTTGAAGGTCGCGCCGTCGAACAGGTCCTCGCCGGGGTGGATCTCGTAGCAGACATCCACGCCGGCTTCGTCGAAGGCGTTCAGGATGGGAGTCCAGCGCCGGGCCAACTCGTCGAACGCGGTCTCGATCAGGCCGGCGGGGCGCTGCGGCCACGGATAGGCGTAGGGCCAGGCGAGGGCGCCGGAGAAGGTGACGTGCGCAGTCAGGCCCAGGTTCCGCGACGCCTTGGCTGCCAGTATCATCTGGTCCACCGCCCAGGCCTGGCGCGCCTTCGGGTCGCCCCGCACTGCCGGCGCCGCGAAGCCGTCGAAAGCTAGGTCGTAGGCGGGATGCACGGCGACGAGCTGGCCCTGCAGATGGGTGGAGAGCTCCGTCAGCTCGACGCCGGCATCGGCCAGCGTGCCGTGCACCTCGTCGCAGTAGGTCTTGCTCTCGGCCGCCCGCGCCAGATCGAACAGCCGCGCGTCCCAGGAGGGCAATTGCACGCCCTTGTAGCCGTGCCCGGCCGCCCAGCGGGCGATGTCCGGCAAGCTGTTGAACGGGGCGTCGTCACCGGCGAACTGCGCGAGGAAGATCGCGGGGCCTTTGATCGTTTTCATGGATGCGTCACGCTGGTTCGGTTTCGGGGATGCGGTCGTGGCGCAGGACGGGTTCGGCATGCGCCCAGAGGCCGCTGCCGTCCGCCTTCATGATCGGCGCCGCCGAGTATTGTGCCAGGAACACGCGCCGCATGCGGTCCGTCTGGTTCGCGCCGCTGGCGTGGAACACGGTGCTGCTGAACAGCACGATGCTGCCGGCGGGGACCTCGACCGGAATGCCGCGGTCCTCGCCGTGACAGCCGACCCAGTCGTTGGTCGCGGGGTCGTGGACGTGCGGCACCCAGTCCCGCGTGCCGGCACGCGAGTAGGGCAGCACGTAGATCGTGCCGTTGGCCTCCGTCACGTCGTCGAGCGGGCACCAGCAGGTCAGGTAGGGCTGGTGGCCGGTGTCGCCGTCCTTGTTCACGTAGCCGCTGTCCTGATGCCAGGAGAAGCGCATCCCGCCCTCCGCGCCCTTCACGACATACTGATTGTAGAACAGGTAGGCGTTCGGCCCGAGCGTGTCGCGGCAGACGCCGGCCATCAGGGTGCCGAACAGGAACTCGCGCAACTCCGGGCGGACCAGGTGGCAGTTGGCGATGAAGTAGCGCTTGCCGCGATGGCTGATGCCGGCCGTGTCGGTGCCCAGCCGGTCCATCTCGGCGTCCTTCAGGTCGATGAAGGCCTGGCACTCGCTGCGCAGCAGGGCCAGGAGATCATCGGGCACCGCGCGGGGCAGGATGCACCAGCCTTCCTCGCGGTACTGCGCGGCCTGTTCAGGTGTCAGCATCGGGTCATCCTTTCACGGCTCCGCCGGTCAGCCCGGCAATGATCTGCCGCTGCGCCACCAGGAAGAACAGCACGGCCGGCAGCAAGGTCAGCGTGATGAAGGCGAGCACGCTCGGCCAGTCGGTCGAGTACTCGCCGAAGAAGTCCATGATCGTCAGCGTCCAGGGATAGGTGCGCGGCGAGTTCAGCATGGTCAGCGGCAGCAGGTAGCTGTTCCAGCTCTGCACGAGCGCGAACACGGCGACGGTGGCGAGGATGGGGCGGGAGAGCGGCAGCACGACGTGCCACAGGAACCGGCCATAGCCGCAGCCGTCGATCACGGCCGCGCCCCACAGGTCCTGCGGGAGCTGGCGGAAGAAGCCCCAGAGCAGCAGGATCGCCATGCCCAGGCCGAACGCGGCCTGCGGCAGGATCACGCCCCAGGGCGTGTCCAGCAGCCCGAAATCGCGGATGCGGACGAACAGCGGCAGGATGGCGGTGGCGGCGGGGAACAGCAGTCCCAGCAGGAAGTAGCCGAACAGGAACTGCCGGCCGAAGAAGCGGACCTGCGCGAAGGCGAACGCGGCCATGGTGGCGACCGTGACCGTGATGAGCACGGTGCAGAACGACAGCAGCACCGAGTTGCCGAGCGAGCGCCAGAGCCGCGCGCCGCCGAGGATGCGGCCATACGTGTCCCACTCCCAGGCGGCGGGGAGGCCGAACGGATTAGTGCGCAGCTCCCCCATCGTCTTCAGCCCGCCGATGGCGACGCTGACGAGCGGCACCAGTACGACGGCTGCGACCAGGGCCAGCACCAGCAGCCGCGCGAGGGGGAAGGCGCCGCGGGTCATGCTCCGTCCCGCAGCACGAAGCGGCGATAGACCAGGGTGAAGCCGATGCAGGCCAGGAATAGCACCACGCCGACCGCGCTGCCGAAGCCGATATTCGCGCGGGTGATGCCGAAGGTGAACTCGAAGCTGACCAGCGTATGCGTCGCGTTGGACGGGCCGCCCCCGGTCAGCGGCATCACAACGTCGAACAACTGCAGCGCGCCGACCACGGCGAAGAAAACCGAGATGCGCAGCGCC
>JBBSIT010000358.1:0-5265 GCA_038231995.1 Acetobacterales bacterium
CCCGCGCGGCCGAGCAGATCGTCATCGCGACCTGGGGCGGCGACTACGCCAATCTGCTGCGCGCCAACATCGACGAGCCGCTGATGACTCCCCAGGGCATCACCGTCGTGCAGGACACCGGCGACGAGGACCCGCGCGTCGCCAAGCTGTACGCCCAGCGCCGCCTGCCGCGCGGCGCCGCCGACGTGGTGTGCCTGCAAGGGGTGCGCGCGCACGAGGTGGACCAGGCCGGCCTGCTGGAGCCGCTGGACGCCGCCAAGGTGCCGAACCTGGCCCACGTCCTCCCGAACCTGCGCACCAATTTCTACGCGCCACACATCTACAGCCCGCAGGTCATCATCTACAATCCGCAGCGGATCAGCGACCCGCCCAAGACCTTCACCGACCTGCTGGACCCCAAGTACAAGGGCAAGGTCGGCGTCGGCGACATCAATTACTTCTATATTATGATGGCCGCCTCCCTCGCCACCACCGGGAACCCCAACCAGGTGGAGGCCGAGGCAGCCCGCGAGCTGATGCTGAAGCTCAACGCCAACGGGCTGCGGCTGTACCCGTCCACCGACTCCATCGGCGCCGGGGTGAAGTCCGGCGAGATCGACGTGGGCATCATGTGGCTGGCCCGCGTCATCATGTGGCAGAACGCCGGCATCCCCGTGCAGGCGTCGTTTCAGACCGAGGGATCGGTCCTGTACCTGTCCGGCATGGTCGTGCCCAAGAACGCCGCCAACAAGCCCGCCGCCTACCGCTACCTGAACGCGATGCTGGAGCCGTTGGCCCAGCGCGGCTTCGCCGAGAAGATGGGCTACCTGCCCACCGTGGACGACGCGCCGCTGACCGGCGCAGTGGGTAAGCAACTGGCCCTGCCCGACCCGGCGCCGCGCATGACGCTCCCGGATTACGGCATCGTCGGCAAGCTGCAGGGGCCGACGTCGGAGTGGTGGAAGAAGAACGTGCAGCGTGCCTGACGCGGGCGCCATCGCCGCCGAACCCGCGACGCCGGTCCGGCAGGCGCCCCGGGCCGGCGCCGCCGTGTTCCTGGCGCCGGCCACGCTCGTCGTGTCGGTCATGCTGCTGATGCCGCTGCTGCTGCTCCTGCGGTTCAGTCTGAACCAGTATGACCCGAAGGAGCTGATGATCGAGACGGTCACGGGCGCGAACTACCTGCGCTTCCTGTCCGATCCGTTCTACCGCGGCATCCTGCGCACCACGCTGGGGGTGGCGGCGTCGTCCACGGCGCTGTGCCTGCTGCTGGGCCTGCCCATCGCCTATCGCCTGGCGCGGATGGAGGGGCGGTGGAAATCCCTGTGCATGCTGGCGGTCGTGCTGCCGCTGTTCGTCGGCAGCACCGTGCGGATGGTCGGCTGGATGATCCTGTTCGCCCATGGCGGCATGGTGGACAGCAACCTGCGCTGGCTGACGGGGCAGGGTCTGGAGCTGATGTACACCACCTTTGCCGTGGTCTCCGGCGTGGTCTCCATCACCCTGCCCTTCGCGATTTTAACGATCCAGAGCACCATCGAGACCATCGATCCGCGGGTGGAGGACGCGGCGCAGAGCCTTGGCGCCCCGCCCGGCCGGAGCTTCTGGCGCGTGGTCTGGCCGTTGGCCCTGCCGGGGACGGCGACGGCGGGCATCCTGTGCTTCATCCTGGCGATGAACGCCTACGCGACGCCTTACCTGCTGGGCGGCCCGCGGTTCCAGATGATGGCGCCGCTGCTGTACTGGGAGTTCAGCACCAACAACAACTGGCCGTTCGCCTCCGCCCTGGCGCTCGTCCTGATGGCGACGACGCTGGTGCTGACGGCCTGCAGCGGCCTGGTCATTCCCCGGAGGTACAGGGCCTGATGCCGCCGCCGCGGGCGGCCCGGTTCGAGCATCAACGGTCCCGCTACTTGACCGCCCCCTGCGTCATCCCCGCGATGAACTGCCGGCTGAGCGCCAGGTAGAGCAGCACGATCGGCGCCGCCGCCAGGGTCAGGCCCGCGAACAGAATGCCCCAGTCCGTGTTGTACTCGCCCATGAACACCGTCAGCCCCTGCGGCAGCGTCTTGCGGGCGTCGGTCGTGATGAACACCAGCGGGAAGAAGAAGTCGTTCCAGATCGGCACCGCGTTCTGGATGGCGGCGATCGCCATCGCCGGCTTGGCCAGCGGCAGCATGATCTGCAGCATGATCCGCAGCTCGCTCGCGCCGTCGATCCGCGCGGATTGCTCCAACTCGCCGGGCAAGGTGCGCAGGAAGCCGGTCAGGATGAACACCGCGCTCGGCAGCCCCATCGCCGTATAGACCAGCACCAGCCCGGCGCGCGTGTCGAACAGCCCCAGCCGGTCCAGTTGCAGGAACAGCGGGATCACCGCCAGCTTCAGCAGCACCATCAGCCCCGCCACGAACAGCAGCAGCACGACGGCCGACCCGCGGAACGGGTAGCGCGCGAGCGCGTAGGCCGCCATGGTGCCGGTGACCAGGATCAGCGCCACCGACGCCGCCGTCACCAGCAGCGAGTTCAGCAGGTAGCGCGGGAAACTGGTCCCCTCCCAGACTTGCCGCACGTTGTCGAGCGACCACCGCTCCGGCAGCGCGAACGGATCGGCGAACAGCTCCGCGTTGGTCTTGAACGCGCTCAGCACCATCAACGCCAGCGGCGCCAGCATGAACAGCGCGTTCAGCGCGAGCAGCGCCTGGGTCGGCAGGTGCCAGCCCGCGAGGCGCCTCATGCCGGCCGACCCCCGAGCAGACTCGGTCCGAGTCTTCGTCTGGCGCACAGCCGGCACCAAGGCGTTAATCGATCCGCACCTGGGACGGCGGGTATCACTCCTTATTAGCCTGGCGTTGGGCCAGCCGCTTCAGGGTCGCGATCTCCCGGAACACCTGTCGCGCTGGCCGGGCAGGGCTGCCGACGACCACGGCGCCCGGTTCGAGCGCCGACATGACGCCGGATTGCGCGCCGATCCGTGCCTTGCTGCCGATGGTAACGTGCTCGGCGACGCCAACCTGGACTCCGATCACCACGAAGTCGCCGATCTCGGCCGATCCTGAGATGCCGGCAAGCGCCGCCACCGCGCAGTAGCGACCGATGCGAACCCCATGGGCAACCTGCACCTGGTTGTCGAGACGGGTGCCGGCGCCGATCTCCGTATCGCGCAGCGCGCCGCGGTCGATCGTGGTGTTCGCGCCGACATCGACGTCGTCGCCCAGGATCACTCCGCAGAGCTGCGGAGTGGTCAGGAAGCCGCGTGGGGTGATGCTGAAGCCGAACCCCTCCTGGCCGATGCGGGCGCCAGGATAGACATAGACCCGGGCGCCGAGCACGGCGTGGCTGATGCTGGCATTCGGACCGATGCGGCAGTCAGGCCCGAGCACGACCCCGTTGCCGATCACCGCCCCGGGTCCGATCCTGCATCGCGGGCCGATGTCCCCCGCGCGCCGATCGTCGCATGGGCGCTGATCTCGGCGGACGGATCAATCGCCGCGGTCTCATCCACCACGGCCGAAGGATGGATGCCCGCCTCGACTGCGGGAGCCGGGTGGAACAGTGCCGCAGCCTGCGACCAGCTCGCCAAAGGATCGGCCACAATCAGCGCCACCATGCCGGGCGGCACCCGGCCTTGCAGATCGGCGCTGACCAGAACCGCGCCGGCGCGGCTTCGCTCCAGCACGGGCGCGTGTCGGGCGCTGCCCAGGAAACTCAGCTGATCCGGTCCAGCAGCCTCCAGCGAAGCGAGCCCGCTGAGCAGCAGGTCCGACACCAAAGGCTCGCACCCTACGGCGGCCGCGACCACGGCCAGTGGGTGCGGTCCGGTGCTGGTAAAGAACCTTGGGTTGCCGACAGGGTTGCATGGGGTCAAACGTTATCTCCAGTCTGATTGGTGTCATCCCGGCGCCCAGGTGTGACGGATCAGGACTCGGGGCAGCGGGCATCACAGCTCCATCTCCCGCCGCCGCAGCACGCGCAGCAACAAGGCGCTGACCGCGCCGATCGCTACGAACATCAGCACCGCCAGCGCGCTGCCCCGGCCGAAGTCCTGGATGCCGTTGGTCGCGCCCCCGAACGCGGTCCGGTAGAAATACAGGCCGAGCACGTCCGTCGCCCCGCCCGGCGAGCCGTTCACGCCCGCCATGACGTAGGGCAGCTCGAACCAGTTCATAGCACCGATGAAGGTCAGCACCGTCACGATCGTCACGCTGGGCGCCACGAGCGGTCAGATCACCCAGCGCATCAGCGCCCCGTTGCCGGCGCCGTCGAGCTTTGCCGCCTCGATCACCTCGGGCGGGATGCGCTGCATGCCGGCCAGGAGCACGAGCGCTGGGAAGCCGAGGAAGTGCCACGTGTTGGCGAGGATGAGGCTCGGCAGCGCCGTCTCCGGCTCGCCGAGCCAGGACAGCGCCCAAGCGTCCAGCCCCGCCGCGCGCAGGGCGGTGTTCACGACGCCGAACAGCGGATGCAGCAGCAGCTTCCACAGGAACCCGACCACGACGGCGCTGAGCACCACCGGCAGGAACACCAGCACGCGGTGCACCCGGTGCCCCGGCAGCGCGCGCAGCAGGCCGTAGGCGACGAGGTACGCTGTCCCGTTCTGCACGACCATCAACGCCGCGAACACGACGATGTTGTGGCTGAGCGCACGCCAGGTCATGCCGGCGAAGGGCTGCTCCAGCAGCACCTCGCGGAAGTTGGCGAGACCGACCCAGGCGCCGGGCGCCGCCCCGTTATAGGCCCGGAACGCGCCCGCGAACGCGCCCGCCATCGGAAGCGCTACGAAGGCCAGCAGGATGAACGCGCCCGGCGCGAGGAGCGCCGCGATCCAGAGCCGGCGCCGGGTCAACGGCGAGGCTTCAGCGTTTCTGAAACGGAGGGAAGTAGCGCGCGATCCCGGCCGTGACCTCGGCGCCCACCTGCGGCGGCGTCGCGTTGCCGGACATCATGCGCTGCACCCCGTTCTGCAGCAGCTCGCTGCCGGTCGGGCTGTCGAACCGGAAATAGACCACCATGATGTGGGGCATCGACACTGCGTTCAGCGCCGCCACCCGGGCCAGCAGCTCGTCAGGGACGACGGTGCCCGGGATCGGCGAGATGTTGCCGAGCAACTGCATCATCCTGTCGCCGAACGGCTTGGTCGCCATGAAGCGCACCAGCTTGATCGCGTCCGCCTGGTTCGCGCCCTTCGCGTTCACCCCGTAGCCGCCGTCGTAATACAGGCTCACCGGCTGCGCGCCGCCCGACTGCGGCGCCGGCGGGGCCACGAAATCCATGTCGATGCGCGAGTTC
>JBBSIT010000359.1:0-5265 GCA_038231995.1 Acetobacterales bacterium
ATAATAAGAACAGGGCATAACTGGCCGGCGTCGCGCGGGCGGAGGTGGCCCGCTCCTCCGGGGCGGCCGCCGGCGCGCTGCTCCTGGCGGGCGGCGGCTGGCTGGGACCGGAGATCGCGGCGGCGGCGGCGCTCTGGGTGGTCGTGCCCACCGCGGCGTCGGACGACGACGTGGCGCAGGCCGCGCGCGAGAACTTCGTCGTCGATCTGGGCCGGCGCTTCGCGGTGCTGCACACGCGTGACCGGGCGGTGGCCGACACGGAGGCGTTCGTGGCGCCGCTGCTCAAGGCTGACGCGGTGTGGTTCGAGGGCGGGCGGCAGACCCGGCTGATGGACGCCTATGCCGGCACCAGGACGGAGAGCACGCTGCGGGCCGTGCTGGACCGCAGCGGGCTGATGGCCGGCACCTCGGCGGACACACCTTGCTGGTCAGCGGCGTCGAGGCCTGGGTCCTGGCAACCGCGAGAGCCGGGCCTACCCGTCCGCCGCCACGTCGGTGAACCACCGGAGCTCGCCCAGCGGCCGGTATCGTGAAGCGGGCAGGGTCATGTCCCCGCCGCGCACCCGGGCCAGCACATCCCGCTTGTCCGCGCCTGCCACCAGGAAGGCCGCGTGCCGGCAGCTCTCCAGCGCCGGGTAGGTCAGGGTGATGCGCGTCGGCTCCCCGGCGGGCGTCACCGCGGCGGCCCAGGCGGTCCGCTCCTCCAGCGCCGGCGTGTCCGGGAACAGCGACGCCGTGTGGCCATTCGCGCCGAGCCCCAGCAGCACGACCTCGAACAGCGGCCGCGCCGGGTCCAGGACGGCCGCGCCGTAGAACGCCTGCAGCGCCGCCTGATACTGCCGTGCCGCTTGCTCGGGCGAGACATCCTCGGTCTGCACCGGATGCATGTTGCGGGCCGGCACCGGCACGTGACCCAGCAGGGCCGTGTAGGCCATGCGGTAGTTGCTGCGCGCGTCATCGGGCGGCACGAAGCGCTCGTCCCCCCAGAACCAGTGCACGCGGTCCCACGGCATCAGGCCGCGGACCGGCTCGGCCGCGAGCGTCTCGTAGAGCAGTTTCGGCGTGGACCCGCCGGAAAGTGCTACCGCGACGGGGCCGGGTCGGGCCGACAGCGCCAGCAGCATCCACTCCGCCGCCTGCCGCGCCAGGGCCTGGGGGTCGGCAGCCGTCACGTGCGCGCCCGCGGCAGGATGATGGTGTCCACCGCCTGCGCCCATCCGTCTGCGTCGTTGCGGCCGGTCACGGCGGCGGCCTTGGCCTGCACCTCGGGTGTTGCGTTGCCCATCGCGATCGCGAACCCGGCCACCGCGAACATCGGCAGGTCGTTGGCCATGTCGCCCAGGACCGCCACGTCCGCCAGCGCAACACCCAGATGCGCCGCAAGTGCCCGGACCGCGTTGCCCTTGTCCGCCTCCCTGTGCGTCACGTCGAGGTAGTAGGCCTGCGAGCGGCGGGCGTTGGCCGCCCGGCCGAGCAGCCCCTGCAGCTCGGCCTCAAGCCGGGCGAGCAACGGCGCGTCGTCGGTCACGCCGACCACCTTGCCGCCCTGGTCCATGTAGGGCTCGAAGCTGTCCACCACGCGCTCATTGAAACGGACGGTGCGCCGCTCGTGGTCCACGTGCGGGCCGTTCGGGTCCAGCACCAGCCACTCCTCGGCGGTGAAGAACCAGGCGCTCACGCCGTTCCGGGCGAACAGGTCGAGCGCCGTGCGCGCCGCCGCCGCCGGGAGCAGGTGCCGCTCCACCACCGTCCCATCCGGCTGCATCACGATCCCGCCGTTGAACCCGGCCAGCAGCCCGCGCAGGCCCAGTTCGTCCGCGATCCAGCGCATGCCGCGGGTCGGCCGGGAGCTCACGATGCCGAGCGGGATGCCGGCCTCGCGCAGCCGGTGGGCGGCGGCCACGGTGCCAGGTGCGAGCGACTTGTCCGGCTGCACCAGCGTCCCGTCCACGTCCGAGACCACGAGGCGGATCACAGTGCCAGCCTGCGCCAGCGGCGCCCGTCGCGCTCCATCAGCCCGTCGGCCGCTGGGCCGCCTGAGCCGGCGAAACAGGGCTGCACGTCCGTCAGCCCGGCCAGCGTCAGCCGCTGCGCGATGTTGCCGCCCGTCCGGCCGAGGCCGACGATCCCGAGCGCCATCAGCCGGCCGCCACCGGGCTGCTCTCCCTGTTTGCCGCCGTCGTCAAGAGCTGAGCCAATTGCTGCGCCATGATGTCCTCCGTCGTCCACCGAACCGTGCGCCAGACGCCCTGGCCGGTCCATAGGGCCTGGGCCAGCATCGCCGCAGCCGCCGGGTGTGCATCCCGCTCCTCGGGCGGTCTTGGGGCAGCATCGAATCCATGCATCATCCTCCTCAGGAGGCGCCGAGGCGCCGGCAAGCGGGGCAGCATCGATGGCGTTCAAGGTTCAGGTCGGGCCGACCCAGATCGCGATCCACCAGGGAAGGACCGTGCTCGTCTGCGAGCCCGACGGCACGATCCCGTTTCCCAGCGAGAAAGGGCTCTACTTCAACGACACGCGGATCATCAGCAATTGGTCGCTCTACGCGGACGGCGAGTTCTGGGACTTGCTGAGCGGCGGCGCCATCAGTCACGACAGGTCGTCCATCTACCTGACCAACCCTGCGCTGAGGACGGCGTCCGGGCCGGTTCCCGCGAGCACGCTCGGCTTGGTCCTGACCCGCTCCATCCGGGGCGGCCTGCACGAGGACATCGACATCGCCAATTACAGCGGCATCCCGGTCCGCTTCAACCTGGAGGTCGGCATAAGGTGCGACTTCGCTGACATGTTCGAGGTGAGGTCCGGCAGGGCCATTCGACGCGGCAGCGTGGCAACCGAGTGGTCCGCGGCCGCGCTGCTGGAGACGAGCTACACCAACGGCGACTTCCACCGGTCCGTGACTGTCCATCCGCATGGCGACGTGCCGATGAGCTACGCCAACGGCCGCCTCAGCTTCGTCGTGGCGCTGGCGCCCGGCGAGCACTGGCACACCTGCCTGCTCTATGACCTCGGCGACGGCGCCCACACGTTCAGCGCGCCGGACCGCTGCGTGCAGGATGACCCGGCCGAAGCGGCAGAAGGCCCGCGCTGGCAGGACGGCGTCCTGAACGTCCATACATCCAACGAGGAGTTCTACCGGACATTCCATCAGGCGGTGGAGGACATGGCCGCGCTCCGGCTGCCGCAGGGCGGCGAGCACGGCATGTCGTTCGTGCCAGCCGCCGGGCTGCCCTGGTTCACCGCCCTGTTCGGGCGCGACAGCCTCATCGCGTCGCTGCAGAACATGGTCATCTACCCCGAATTCGCCGAGGCGACCCTGGATGCGCTCGGGCAATTGCAGGCGACCACGCTCGACGAATACCGCGACGCCGAGCCGGGCAAGATCCTGCACGAGCTGCGGTTCGGCGAGCAGGCCCACTTCAAGCTCATCCCGCACACGCCCTACTACGGCACGGCGGACGCGACGCCGCTCTACCTCATCACGCTGCACGAGGCCTGGCGCTGGACCGGGGACCTCGACCTGGTCCAGCGGCTGCTGCCGGTCGCCGAGGGATGCCTGCGATGGATCGACGAGTGGGGCGACCGGGACGGGGACGGGTTCCAGGAATTCCAGACCCGGTCCCCGCTGGGCTACGAGAACACCGCCTGGAAGGACGCGGGCGACAGCGTGCCCTATCTGGACGGCACGCTGGTGAAGGGGCCGAAGGCGCTCTGCGAGCTGCAGGGCTACGTGCATGACGCCTGGATGCGCATGGCTGAGGTGTTCGACGCCCTGCACCTTCCCGACCGCAGCGCCGAGCTGCGCGCGAAGGCCGCGCGCCTGTACGAGCAGTTCAACGAGGTCTTCTGGGACGAGGCCGGCGGCTTCTACGCCTATTGCCTGGACGGGGAGAAGCGGCCCGTGCTGACCGTGGCATCCAACGTCGGCCATTGCCTGTGGTCCGGGATCGTCCGCCCGGATCGCGCCGCCCGCGTCGTCCAGCGGCTGATGGCGCCGGACATGTGGTCGGGCTGGGGCATCCGGACGCTCTCGGCGGAGCACCCTTCGTACAACCCCTATTCCTACCAGAACGGCTCGGTGTGGCCGCACGACAACGCCATCATCGCGCTGGGCTTCCGCCGCTATGGCTTCACGGCCGAGGCGGGCCGGATCGCGCGCGACCTGAGCGAGGCGGCCAGCCACTTTAACCTGAACCAGATGCCGGAGCTGTATGCCGGATTGCAGCGCACGCCGTCCGGCTTCCCGGTCCAGTACGTGGGCGCCAACGTGCCCCAGGCCTGGGCGGCCGGGTCGGTGTTCATGACCCTGCAGGCCATGCTGGGCCTAGGCCCGGACGCTCCGAACGGCCGGCTATGGGTCGACCCGGCACTGCCGGCGTGGCTGCCGGACCTGATGCTGCTGGGGCTGCGCCTGGGGCGGCACAGCTTCGACATCCGCTTCTGGCGCGAGGACGGCGCGACGGCCTACGAGGTGCTGCACGGGGACGCCTCCGCGGTCGCCCGGGGGCAGCCCGGCCTGGTCGAGGCATGACGAGCAAGGGGAGGCACGAGGAGGGGACGGTAACCGTGGGCGGCGCGCCTTCGAACTAAACCCCGTCCAGTTTGGAAATCATAGTCCCGCCCCTGTGATCAGGGGCACGGCATCGCAGTCACCTTCTCTGGCCAGAGGCGGACAGGACCATGGTTTTCAAACTGGACGCGGTTTAGGTTTCCGAACAAAGGATGAGCCCTTGGACCTGACCCAGATCCGCTACTTCCTCACACTCGCCCGGACACTCAACTTCACCCGCGCCGCGGAGGCGTGCAACGTCACCCAGCCAGCGCTGACCAAGTCGATCCAGCGCCTGGAGGAGGAGCTGGGAGGTCCGCTGCTGCTTCGCGAGCGGAGCCACACGCAGCTGACCTCGCTGGGCGATGCGATGCTGCCGCTGCTCCAGCGGACCTACGATGCAGCGCAGGCCGCGCAGACAGGCGCGGCGAGCTTCCGCACGCAGGACGTCGCCCGGCTCCGCCTTGGGCTCGGCGCCTGGATCAAGCCCTCGGTCCTGGCGCCGCTGATCCGCGAGGTGATGCAACGCATCCCGGCGTTGGTGCACTTGGCGGCTGGAGGTCGAGATAGCCCCAAACCCCCGACTGCTATGCGATGATCGGCTGGCGACGGACGGAATCTGGGCCTCCGGCCGCCAGCATCCGGTTCAGCACCGCCACGCCGATGGTAGCCACGGTCTGCTGGGCGGCGAAGCCGCGGGCCCGCAGCCGGGGTCC
>JBBSIT010000360.1:0-5263 GCA_038231995.1 Acetobacterales bacterium
CTACCTCTACTGGCTGCACTTCGCGGAGGGCACCGCGATGACGCCGCTGCTGCTCAAGCTCTATCTCAGCCGGGTGGGCGAGGCGGCCGCGCCTCTGCTGGAGCGGGTGAACGGGCAGATCCGCGCGCATCTGGACTACATGGAGGCGGAACTCGGCGACGCGCCGTTCTTCGTGGGCGACGAGCTGACCGGCGCCGACATCCAGATGAGCTTCCCGCTGGAGGCCTCGGCCGCGCGGGGCGGCCTGGGCGCCGGGCACCCCCGCCTGTCCGGCCTGCTGCGCCGCCTGCACGAGCGCCCGGCCTACCAGCGCGCGATCGAGCGCGGCGGTCCCTACGAGTTGCTGCGATAGGGCGCGGCGGCAATAGGCGAAGGCCGGTGTTCTCCCTGCTCCATGCGCGGCTCACCGGGCTGCGCCTCCGTTACGCGGAGCCGCACCGTGTCTATCATAGCCAGGCGCACGTGGACGCCATGCTGCGCGGCCTGCGGGACCTGGGCGGCGCCGTCGAGTCCCCGGCCGCCGTAGAGCTCGCCATCTGGTACCACGACGCGATCTATGACCCAGCGGCACGTGACAACGAGGCGCGCAGCGCCGCGCTGCTGCAGGCCGAGATGGCGGGGATCGCGGACCCCGGCCTGATCGACGCTGTGGCGCTGATGGTGCGGCTGACGGCCGGGCACGCCCTGACGCCGGAGGTGCCGGACGGGCTGCGGGAGGACTGCGCGCTGTTTTTGGACCTCGACCTCGCCGTGCTCGGCGCGGAGGCGGAAACCTATGACGCCTACGAGGCAGGCATCGCCCGGGAGTTCGTGCCCGTGCATGGGACGGTCGCCTACCGGATCGGCCGCGCGGCGTTCCTGACCGGCCTGCTGGCCCGGCGACGGCTGTTCCACACCGAGCGGTTCCACTGCGCTCTCGACGCGTCGGCCCGCATCAATTTGCGTCGCGCGCAAGTGATGTTCCAGTTTGAATGCCGGTGATCGGTGGAAACCAGGCCTTCCGCACGGCCGCGGCCTCGCTCTGGCAGGTGCTTAAGCAGTCCGATCGATAGTGCAAGATTCGAGAATTGTGAGCGGCTGCCCTTCTGCTAGGCTGTCGGATGCGCGTCCAGGGAGGACGACCATGGATTGGACAGACTGCCCCGACGTTGAGCGCATCCCCGGCAAGGTCTCGGGCGCATGGCTCGTGAAGGGCACGCGCATTCCGGTGCAAGCCGTCCTAGACAACGCCGCCGACTCCACCCCGGAGCAGATCGCCACGGAGATTTTCGAGGGATTGCCGGTGGACAGGGCACGCCGCGTGATCGCCTTTGCCAAGAGTCTGAATGCGCCACATCCTGCTTGACCAGAACGCTCCTCGCGGCTTGCCCCTGATACTCCCCCACCATGACGTGCAAACCGTCTATCGGCTCGGCTGGGCCGAACTGTCCAACGGCGAGCTGCTGCGCGCGGCGGAGCGCGACGGGTTCGAGGTTATCATCACGGGCGACCAGAATATCGAGCACCAGAACGACCTCGGGGGGAGCAGGCTCGCTGTCGTGGTACTCGGCACAATCCACTGGCCCACGATCCGCGCCAACCCGCAGCCGGTGCGAGAGGCCGTGGCGCGAGCGACACCGGGGAGCTACGTCGTCGTGATCTTCCCGCGCCCGAAACTGCGCCGCAGGCCGCCGCCGCGTAACGGGGTGGCATGAGGCGGAGGGGATTGCGTGCATAAATCAAGAATTTCAAACCGACTTCGATCACTCTGGGCGGGGGTAGTTCCCCTCCCATCTTTGGGCCAATAATCTGATTTTATCCGGTGGCACATTAAGGAGACCGGCTTCCTGGAATGCCATCAAGTTAGCCCCAACGCGACCTCTACTGGAGTTCTTAATTGTCTTGGCAATTAAGTCACGATAATTCTTCTTAATTTGATTACTGGAAGACCATCATCCAGCAAAAGCGACAGCTAGCGCGATCAGCGCGGCTACAGCGGATGTAGCAATAGGGCCATATGTACTGTTTTTAGGTGATTAGCTTGCCTAGACTTGAAGATGTATTCTTTGTATTTGATATATGCCCCGATTTTCGCATCCAGCTTAGATACTTCAGCTTCCTTTTCCTTAAACAACGCTTCGAATTCGCCCCTGAACCGGCGAATATTCTTTTCCATATCGGCTTCATGGTCAATAACTTCGTCCATGTGTGCACTCCGGATTTGAATGGGTCGACTCTACGCTACCGAGTGCCATGGAGATAGCGTAATAAAAATAGCACTCTCAGCGACCCCAGCCAGCCGTGCAAAAGTCAAGAATTCTGCACCAGCACCCCGGCCCAGCGATTCCAACGTAGTAGGATGTGCAGAAGTCTGGTGCGAATATCGGCCTAGGGTCGGTCGGAAGCCGAGATCCACATGAGACACTACCCGCGCGCAATGGGCGTTGACTCGCCCCTGACCGCCTGCCCAGCATCTCGGAGCAATGGGGGATGCTCGGATGGATCTGCGGCCGTGGCTGATCGCCTGCCTGCTCTGGGCCGCACCCGCTTGCGCCGAGTGGCCCGGCGGCGAGCTCAAGCTCGGCGTGCTCACCGACCTGTCCGGCGTGTATTCCGATGCGACCGGCGCCGGGTCGGTGCTGGCGACGCGCATGGCGGTCGAGGACTGCCTGGCGGCGGAGTGCCGGGGCATGCGGATCGAGATCGTCTCGGCCGACCACCAGAACAAGCCGGACGTGGCGCTCGCCACCGCGCGGGCCTGGGTGGACACCGGCGGCGTGGACGCGCTGGTGGACATGAGCAACGCCGCCATCCAGCTCGCGGTGGCGCCCTTTGCGCGGGAGAAGGAGCGGGTCGCCCTGTTCGCCGGCGGCACGGCGCGGCTGACCGGCGACGCCTGCCAGCCCGAGCACATCGTGCAGTGGATGTGGGACACCTACGTGCAGGTCGGCGGCGTAGCCCGGCGGCTGACCAAGCCCGGCACCACCTGGTATCTCGTCACCGCCGACTACGCCTTCGGCCATCAGTTCGAGGCCGACGCCACCGCCATCGTCGGCGCGGCCGGCGGGCGGGTGCTGGGCTCGGTGCGGCATCCGTTCCCGAGCGGCGACCTGTCCTCCTTCCTGCTGCGGGCGCAGGCGTCCGGCGCCGACATCATAGCGCTGGCCAACGCCGGAGCGGACACGGTGAACGCCATCAAGCAGGCGCGCGAGTTCGGCGTCGGCGCCGGCCGGCAGCGGCTGGTCGCGTTCTACCTGTCGGTGCTGGACGTGAAGGGACTCGGCCTGGACTCGGCCGCAGGGACTGTGCTGACGGAAGGGTTCTACTGGGATCTCGACCCGGGTACTCGGGCGTTCTCCGAGCGGTTCCGCGCGCGGCAAGGCGCGATGCCGTCGCAGATCCAGGCCGGGCTGTATTCCGCCGTGCGGCACTACCTCAAGGCCGCCGCCCACGCCCGCACGCGGGAGGCGCGGCCCGTGGTGCGCGCCATGCACGCCTTGCCGATCGAGGACGAGGTGGTGCGCAACGCCCGGCTGCGCCCGGACGGCCGCATGGTGCACGACTACTACGTGTTCGAGGTGAAGCGGCCCGAGCAGTCGCGCGGACCGTGGGACCTCTATTCGCTGCTGGACACCATCCCGGGCGACGCCGCCTTCCGCCCGATCGAGGCCGGCGGCTGCCCGCGCCTGTTGCAATAGGAGACGCGCCTTGGCCCATTGCCTGATCGACCTCTCCGTGCCGTTGCAGGCCGGCATCGCCAGCGACCCGCCGGAGATGCTGCCCGGCATCGAGTACATGGACCACTTTGCCACCGCGCCGCGCATCGCCGCCTATTTCGGCGTGGGCGTGGACCAGTTGCCGGAAGGGCAGTACGCGGCCGTCGAGCGCTGCACGATCAGCAGCCACAACGGCACCCACGTCGATGCGCCCTACCACTACTTCTCCCGCATGGATGAGGCGGTGACGCCCGGCGGCGTGCCCTCCATGCGGATCGACGAGGTGCCGCTGGAATGGCTCTACCAGCCCGGCGTGAAGCTCGACTTTCGCCATCTGCCGGACGGCCACGTGGTGCAGCCCGCCGAGATCGAGGCGGAGCTGGCGCGCATCGGCCATGCCTTGCAGCCGCTCGAGATCGTGGTGGTCAACACGCGCGCCGGCTCCCGCTACGGCGAGGCGGATTACGTGGACAGCGGCTGCGGCATGGGCCGGGCGGCGACGCTGTGGCTGGTGGAGCTTGGCGTGCGCGTGGTGGGCACCGACGCGTGGAGCTGGGACGCGCCGTTCAGCCACACGCGCCGGCGGGTGCAGGAGACGGGCGACGCCGGGCTGATCTGGGAAGGGCACCGGGTCGGGCGGGACCGCGCCTACTGCCAGATCGAGAAGATGCACAATTTGGAAGCGCTGCCGCCTGATGGGTTCGTCGTCTCGGCGTTTCCGGTCAAGCTGCACCGCGGCTCGGCCGGCTGGACGCGGGCGGTGGCGATCCTTCCGGTTTAAGCGATGCCGAAGCCGCGCGTTCGCCGCGAGCGGCGCGCCAGGTGCAGCAAGCCGGCGCCGGCAGCCAGGAGGGCCAGGCTGGACGGCTCAGGAACCGGCGTCCCGGCCGGGCATGCGTTGGCGCCCTCAGCGAACGTACCGTTCAGGTTTCCCTGGCACTGTCGGGTAAAGTTGGTCTCGTTCGACGTCGGCAGGAAAGCCGAGAACTCGTAGTTGTAGTTCGCGGACACGGGGGCGAGATGCACCGGCCCGAACTCCCCGGTCGCGAGCGGGAATTGGGACACGACGGCCACGTAGTTCCCGATGGCGAACGCGCTGGTGAGCGAGACCGCAATGCCGGTGGCGGGCGAGTCCGCGGAGAGCAGCAGGTCGGACGCGTCCAGCACGCCGTCGTCTCGATAAACCTTGAACGCCAGGCGCCCAATGCGCGGCGGGTTGCCAATCAATTCGATGGCGGAGAGGCCCAGCGTCCCGCCCGTGGATACGGTGAAATAGAAGCGGTCGACGGTGCTGTTGCTGCCATCCGTCTCGATGCTGCCGCCCATGACGAGCACGGCCATCGCAGGGCGTGGCGCCAAGGCGATTGCGGCAGCGCAGAACGCGAGCACGGCGACGATGGCGCCGGACCGCGACACCTTCGAGCAGAACCTTGAACTCATGTGACACGGTCTCCCAACCAGGAGTGATCCTGCTATCAGACGGCTGGTCAGGTCACCGCCGAAATAAATTAAACGTGAGCAGCAGCGCTGAGAGCCTGTTTGAGACATCGGCGGCTGAGGAGCGGCGA
>JBBSIT010000361.1:0-5262 GCA_038231995.1 Acetobacterales bacterium
CCGCCGGGTCGAGCGAGGCACGTTGCTGGTCCAGCGTTGCGATGGCGAGGTTGGCGCCGAGCCGGACGTCGCCGATATCGGGCGGGATGCGGCCGGTCAGCAGGTTCAGCAGCGTGGTCTTGCCGGCGCCGTTGGGTCCGACGATGCCGAGCCGGTCGCCGCGCAGCACCCGGAGCGTGAGGTCGCGCACGACGGCGTGGCCATCGAACGACTTCGACACCCCTTCGGCGACGACGACCAGCTTGCCCGAGAGGTCCGCCTCGCTCGCGGCCATGCGCAGCCGGCTCTCGCCGCCGCCCTGTTGCCGGCGCTTCTCACGCAGGCTGCCGAGGTCGGCGAGCCGTTTCACGTTGCGCTTGCGCCGGGCCGTCACGCCGTAGCGCAGCCAGTCCTCCTCGCGCGCGATCTGCCGGCCGAGCTTATGGCGGTCGCGCTCCTCCTGCTCCTGCACCTCCTCGCGCCAGGCCTCGAAATGCGCGAAGCCCCGGTCGATGCGTCGCGTTTGCCCGCCGTCGAGCCAGACGATGCTGCGCGACAGGGTCTCGAGCAGGCGGCGGTCATGGCTGATCAGCACCAATCCGGCGCGCAGGGACCGCAGCTCGGCCTCGAGCCACTCGATGGCGGGCAGGTCGAGGTGGTTGGTCGGCTCATCCAGCAGCAGCAGGTCCGGCTGCGGCGCGAGCGTGCGCGCCAGGGCGCAGCGGCGCGCCTCGCCGCCGGAGAGGTGCGCCGGGTCCTCCGCGCCGGTGAGGCCGAGCTGGTCGAGCAGCGTGCGTGCGCGGTGCAAGTCATCGCCCGGGCCCATGCCGGCCTCGACGTAATCGAGCGTCGTGGCGTAGCCGGCCAAGTCCGGCTCCTGCGGCAGGTAGCGCACGGTGGCGCCGGGCTGCAGGAAGCGCGTGCCGCCATCGGCCTGCAGCAACCCGGTGGCGACCTTGAGCAGCGTGCTCTTGCCCGAGCCGTTGCGGCCGACGAGGCAGATGCGCTCCCCCGCACCCACGCCCAGCTCGGCGCCGTCCAGCAGCGGTGCGGAGCCGAGGGTGAGGCGAATGTCTTGCAGCAGGAGGAGAGGCGGTGCCATGCCGCAGGGTATGGGAGGCCGCCGTGCGCCGTGCAACCCGCAGCTCAGCCGGCGTTGAGCCCGCGCACCGCGTCGCATACCGCCCGCGTGACCTCGGCGGTGGTCGCTCGGCCGCCGAGATCGGGCGTCAGCACGCCGGCGGCGCAGACTTGCTCCACCGCACGCATCAGCAAGCCCGCTGCACCCGTCTCGCCGAGGTGCTCCAGCATCATGGACGCGGTCCAGAATGTCGCGACCGGGTTGGCGATGCCCTTGCCCGTGATGTCGAACGCGCTGCCGTGGATCGGCTCGAACATGCTGGGGAAGCGGCGCTCGGGGTCGATGTTGCCGGTGGGCGCCACGCCGAGCGAACCGGCGAGCGCGGCGGCCAGGTCGGACAGGATATCGGCGTGCAGGTTGGTGGCGACCACCGTGTCGATGCTGCGGGGATGCTTGACCATCCGCACCGTCATGGCGTCCACCAGCTCCTTGTCCCAGGCAACGTCGGGGTAGTCGGCGGCGACCAGGGCGGCGATCTCGTCCCAGAACACCATGCCGTGGCGCTGCGCGTTGCTCTTGGTCACGACGGTGAGCTGCCGGCGCGGCCGGGCGCGGGCGCGGTCGAAGGCGTAGCGCATGATCCGCTCCACGCCGCGGCGGGTGAAGATCGCGGTCTCAGTCGCGACCTCCTCCGGCAAGCCGCGATGCGCCCGCCCGCCATGCCCGGCGTACTCGCCCTCGCTGTTCTCGCGCACGATCAGCCAATCGAGATCGTCGGCGCCGACGTCGCGCAGCGGGCTGCGGACGCCGGGCAGGATGCGCGTCGGCCGCACGTTGGCATACTGATCGAACCCCTGGCAGATCGGCAACCGCAGGCCCCACAGCGTGACGTGATCGGGGATGTCGGGCGCGCCCACAGCGCCGAACAGGATGGCGTCCATGCCGCGCAACTGGTCGAGCCCATCCGCCGGCATCAGCGCGCCCGTGCGTCGGTAGCGCTCCGACCCCCAGTCGAGATGCGTGACGGCCAGCCGGAACCCGCCATCTCGCGATGCCACTGCGTCGAGCGCCTCCAGGCCGGCGGCGACGACCTCGGGTCCGATGCCGTCTGCGGGTATGGAAGCGATGTGATGCTGTCGCATGGGTCAGTCCGTGCAGGAGGGGCTTGGCATAGCGTGCGCGTCCGTGCCCGTCGAGCAACGATGGTTGCCGCCTGCTCGAAGCCGGGTCAGGATACGGAATGACCTGGTCCATCCTCGCCCGCGACCCGGCGGACGGCGCGCTCGGCGCTGCCGTCGCGACCCGCTTCTTCGCCGTGGGGGCGCTCTGCATCCATGTCGAAGGCGACGTGGCGGCGCTGGCGACCCAGGCCCTCATCAACCCGATGTATGCAGTCCACGGCATGGCCCGGCTGCGCGAGGGCCTTCCGCCGGAGCAAGTCGTGCCTGCGCTGCTCGCCGCCGACGCCGGGCGGGAGCAACGGCAGTTGCACATCCTCGATGCGCAGGGACGGGTGGCGCAGCATACCGGGGCTGGCTGCATCGACTGGTGCGGCATGGTCCGCGGTTTGAACGTATCGGTGGCCGGCAACATGCTGGCGGATGCTGCCGTGCTCGATCGAACCTTGTCCGCGTTCGAAGCCACGAGGGGCAGCCTTGCCGAGCGGCTCCTCGCGGCCTTGGAGGCCGGAGAGGCGGCTGGTGGCGATAAGCGGGGCCGCCAGTCCGCCGCGCTGAAGGTGTGCACGCGCGACCCGTATCCGGACCTCGACATCCGTGCCGACGACCACGCCGATCCGCTCGCGGAGCTGCGCCGGCTGCACCGGGTCAGCCTGGAGCATTTCGCGGTCTTCCGCCGCTTCCTGCCCGGCGTGGACAGCCCTTGCGGCGTATTCGACCGGACAGTGATCTTGGATGCCGTCGCGCGGGAGGCGCGGCCGAAGGACGCGTGAACCCCGATAGCCGGACTTCTTGCAAGGTTGGCCCACGCCCGTCACAACATCGCGACGTGGACACGAACCCGGGGACCCCTATGCACCATCATCTCATCGCGACCTGCGTGGTCTCACTGCTGGCGGCGATCCCGGCCGCGGTCGCCCAGACGCCCTCACAGACGTTGCGGATCGCGTTGCGCGAGGACCCCGACATCCTCGATCCCACCCTCGCGCGCACCTATGTCGGGCGCATCGTGTTCGCCGGGTTGTGCGACAAGCTATTCGATATAAACGAGAAGCTGGAGATCGTGCCCCAACTCGCGACCGGCTACGAGTGGACCGACCCGAAGACCTTGGTGATCAAGCTGCGCTATGGGGTGAAATTCCACGACGGGGAGCGGATGGACGCAGCCGCGGTGAAGTACTCGCTGGAGCGGCACCTGACGATGCAGGGCAGCTTCCGGCGAAGCGAGATCGCGGCGATCGACCGGATCGAGGTCGTGGACCCCATGACGGTGCGGGTCCTGCTCAAGGCGCCGTCCTCGCCGTTCGTGGCCCAGCTCGCGGACCGGGCGGGGATGATCGTCTCGCCGAAGGCGGCGGAGGCGGCAGGCAAGGATTTCGGGCTGCATCCGGTCTGCGCCGGGCCGTTCCGCTTCGTGGAGCGGCTGCCGCAGGACCGGATCACGCTGGACCGGTTTCCGGAGTATTGGGACGCCGGGTCGATCAAGGTCGATCAGGTCGTGTATCAACCGATCGTGGACAGCTCGATCCGGTTGGCCAACTTGCAGGCGGGCAGCATCGACCTGAGCGAGCAGATCCTCGCACCGGATGCCGACACGGTGCGCAAGAACCCGAAGCTGCGCCTCGTCGTGAGCGACTATCTCGGCTACCAGGGCATTACGCTCAACGTCGGCAACGGCCCGCGGGCGCAGTCCCCGATCGGACGGGACGCGCGCGTGCGCAAGGCGTTCGAGCTCTCGTTGGATCGGGATGCGCTGGTCGAGGTCGTTTACGCCGGCCTCTATACGCCGACCGCGCAGGCCGTGCCGGCCAGCAGCCCGTTCTACGTGCCCAGCGTGCAGCCGCCGAAGCGCGACGTAGCCCGCGCCAAGGCGCTCTTGAAGGAGGCCGGGTTCACTGGCGCGGTGCCGGTCGCCCTTACTTCGCCCAACAACCCGGACGCGCGACAGGTGGCTGAGGTCATCCAGTCGATGGCGGCCGAGGCCGGCTTCGACGTCCAGATCAATGTGATGGAGTTCGCGTCGTCGCTCCAGGCCGCGACCCGCGGCGAATTCGAGGCATACCAGCTTGCCTGGTCCGGCCGCGTGGACGCCGACGGCAACCTGTATAGCTTCCTGCACAGCACGGGTGCGCTGAACGAGGGCAAGTACTCGAATCCAAAGGTGGACGCGCTGCTGGAGCAGGCGCGGTCGGTCACGGATGTCGCGCAGCGCCGGAGCATCTACGAGCAGATGTGGCAGCAAGTCACGCAGGACACGCCGATCATCTATCTCTGGACCCAGAAGAACGTCGTCGGCATGTCCGCGCAGGTGAACGGGTTCCGGCCGGTGCCCGACGGCATGATCCGGCTGCAGGGCATCAGCCTGACGCGGTAGAGCATGAGGGGACACCTCGCCGGCCGGCTCGCGCAGGTTCTGCCGACCATCGCGCTCGTCAGCGTCCTCGTGTTCCTCCTGCAGCAGCTCATGCCCGGCGATCCCGCGATGGTCCTCGCGGGGGAGGAACGGGGCGACCCGCAGGTGCTGGCGCAGATACGTGCGGAGCTGTGGCTCGACCGCTCGCTGCCTGAGCAGTACCTGCACTGGATCGGCAACGTGCTGCGCGGCGACCTCGGCCAGAGCTGGCGCATCCGCCAGCCGGTGTCGGAGCTGATCCTGACCAAGCTGCCCGTCACCCTGCAGCTCGGCGCCATGGCCTTCGTGATCGCGGTGCTGATTGGGGTGCCGGCCGGGATCGTCTCGGCGGTGAAGCGGAATACCGCATGGGACTACGTGGCGAACGTGGTCGGGCTGGCCGGGCTGAGCACGCCCAATTTCTGGCTCGGCATCATGCTGATCCTGCTGGTGTCGGTGAAGCTCGGATGGCTGCCGCCGTCCGGCTACGTCCCGCTGACCGAGGATTGGCGGCAATCGCTGGCCACGACCATCATGCCCGCTTTCGTGCTGGGCAACGGCATCGCCGCGATCCTGATGCGCCACACCCGCAGCGCCATGCTGACGGCGCTCGACCAGGATTACGTGCGCAC
>JBBSIT010000362.1:0-5258 GCA_038231995.1 Acetobacterales bacterium
CAGCTTCGCCGCACCCCGCCCGAGCCCGCCCGCGCGGCGCAGGCGGCATGGCGCAATTTCGGCCTGGTCGGCGCCGGCGCCGAGGAGATCCCGTCGCTCCTCGTCATGGCCGAGGCGTTCCGCGCCATGGACCGGCCGGAGCAGGCCATCGCGGCGCTGGAGGCCGTCACGGCGCGCGCGCCCGACGACGCCGGATACCGCCGCATGCTGGCCGACACGCGCCGGGCCGCCGGCATCCGGGTCAAGCGCGTGCAGCCCGAGCCGGAGGCCGACCCGGCCCGCGCCTGCATCGACTTCACCTCCGCCCCCGCCCGCCGGACCGATTGGGTGCCGGCCGATTGGGTGCGGCTCGACCCGCCGCAGCCCGATGCCGCCGTCACGCGCGAGGGCGACCAGCTCTGCGTCAGCGGCCTCCGCCTCGGCGCCACCACCCGCATCACGCTGCGCGCCGGGCTGCCCGGCGAGGACGGGCTGCAGCTCAATCAGGACACCGTGCTGCCGGTCGCGATGGGCAACCGCTCGCCCCGGCTGCTGCTCGACAGCCGCACCTTCCTGCTGCCCCGCGGCCAGGCGCCGCGCATCACCCTGTCCAGCGTCAACCTGTCCAGCGTGGCGCTGAAGCTGGTGCGGCTGAGCGAGCGCGCGCTGCTGCCCTGGGCGCGCGAGAACACGCTCGGCACCTCGCTGGAGCGCTACTCCGCCTCCGGCATCGAGGAGAACGGCAAGCTGGTCTGGCAGGGCAAGGCCGACGTGCCGGGCTTCAAGCAGAACGAGCTGGTCCGCACCGCGCTGCCGATCCCCGACGCGTTCGCCGATCCCGGCCTCTACGTGCTGCTCGTCACACCCGGCGACGGCACGCAATCCTACGAGGCGTTCGCCGCCCAGCCGATCCTGCGCACCGACCTCGCCCCCACCGTCTGGCGCGGCACGGACGGGCTCAACGTGCAGGTCCGCGGCTTCAACGACGGGCAGCCCCGCGCCGGCGTGGCGCTCAGCCTGCTCGCCCGCAACAACGACGTGCTCGCCACCGCTGCGACCGACGGCGACGGCGTGGCGCGCTTCGCCGCCGCCCTGCTGCGCGGCGCCGGGCCGCAGGCGCCCCAGGCCCTGCACGGCCTCGCCGGCGAGGACTTCGTGGCCCTCGACCTGACCAGCGCCGCGTTCGACCTGTCGGACCGCGGCGTCGAGGGCATGCCCCACCCCGGCCCGCTCGACGCCTTCGCCTGGACCGACCGCGGCATCTACCGCCCCGGCGAGAAGGTGCAGCTCATGGCCCTGCTGCGCGACGCCGCCGGGCAGCCGGCCGACTTCGCAGCCAAGATCACGGTGAAGCGCCCGAACGGCCAGGTGTTCCTGGAGACGGTGCCGCCCCGCCTGGCCGACGCCGCGATCCACCTGCCGATCCCGCTCTCACCCTCTGCCCCCGCCGGCGCCTGGACGGTCGAGCTGCGCGCCGACCCGGCGCTGCCGCCCATCGGCGCCGCCAGCTTCCGCGTGGACGCCTTCGTGCCGGACCGCATGGCCGTCGAGCTCGCGCCCGCCGGCCCCATCGTGCCGGGCCGCCGCTACGAGCTGCCCGTCACCGCCCGGTTCCTCTACGGCGCGCCGGCGGCCAATCTCTCGGGCAAGGCGACGCTGCGCATCTCCCCCGACCCAGCGCCGCCCGAGGCCCTCGCCGGCTACCGCATCGGCCTGGAGGGCGAGGCGTTCGCCAGCGAGGAGACCGAGATCGAGCTTCCCGCGACCGACGCGCAGGGCCGCGCGGCGCTGCCAATCCTGCTGCCGCGCGCGCCCGACAGCACGCGCCCGCTGCGCGCCGCGATCGACGTGAGCGTGGACGACCCGTCCGGCCGCGCGAGCCACGCCAGCACGACGATCCCGGTCCGCACCGGCAACCGGCTGATCGGCATCAAGCCCGGCTTCACCGATGGCGTGGACGCCGACGCCGAGGCCGCGTTCGAGATCGCCGCCGTGGATGCGGACGGCGCGCGCATCGCTCTTCCCGCGCGGCTGCGCCTGGTGCGGGAGCGGCCGGACTGGCGCATGGTCGTGCGCGGCGGCACCGCCCGCTACGAGACGACCTGGCGCGACGAACCGCTGGAGACCGCCGATGTGCAGCTCTCCGCGACCGAGCCGCTGCGCTTCGCCAAGCGGCTCCCTTTCGGCCGCTACCGGTTGGAAGTCATCGAGACCGCCGGGCTGGCCGCAGCGTCGGTCCGCTTCCGCGCCGGCTGGGTCGCGTCCGAGAGCCCGGAGGTCCCGGACAAGGTGGACGTCTCGGCCGACCGCCGGATGTATCCGCCCGGCGGCACCGCGCGCATCCACGTCGCACCCCCGTTCGGCGGCCCAGCCACGCTGCTGGTCGTGAGCGACCGCGTGCACAGCGTCCGCAACATCGACGTGCCCGCCGGCGGCGCCGACTTCGACGTGCCGGTGAGTGCTGACTGGGGACCCGGCGCCTACGCCACCGTGCACGTGTTCCGCCCCGGCGGCGACGCCAGCCGTCCCGCCCGCGCCATCGGCCTCGCCTGGATCGGCATCGACCCGGCCGCGCGCCGGCTGGACGTGGCGATCGAGGCCCCTGCCAAGGTCCCGCCCCGCGCTCGCGCCATCATCCCCGTCCGCACCGCGCCAGGCGCCTGGGTCAGCCTTGCCGCCGTGGACGAGGGCGTGCTCCGCCTCACCGCGTTCGCATCGCCCGACCCGGCCGCGCATTTCCTCGGCCGCCGCGCCCTGGGCCTGGACATCCGCGACGACTGGGGCTGGCTGATCCGCCCCGCCGAGGGCGAGCCCACCGCCTTGCGCCAGGGCGGCGACGACGGCAGCTCCGTGCTGCCCGAGATCCCGCAGCGCGTCGTCTCCCTGTTCACCCCGCCGGTGCAGGCCGGGCCGGACGGTGTCGTGGCGATTCCGCTCGATCTGCCCGACTTCAACGGCCAGGTGCGCTTGATGGCGGTCGCGTGGAGCGGCAACCGGGTCGGCTCGGCGTCGGTGGACATGCTCGTGCGCGACGCGCTCGTGGCCGAGCCGCTGCTGCCGCGCTTCCTGGCGCCGGGCGACGAGGCGCGGCTCGGGGTGCTGCTGCAGAACCTTGAACTCCCCGCGGGCGAGGCGGCGGCCACCGTATCGGTCGAGGGTCCGCTGGCGCTCGCCGGGCCGCAGCGCCTCGCGGCGACGCTCGCGCCGGGCGCGCAGGCCGTGCTATCGACTACGTTGCGCGCCACCGGAGTCGGCCGCGGCGTGATCCGGCTGGACGTCACGGGGCCGGACGGCTTCGCGGTGCAGCGGGAGACGGCGATCCTCGTCCGCCCGGCGCGCGCGCCCGTCAGTCTCGTGGCCGGCAGTGAGCTCCCGGCCGGGGCGGAAGGGCGGCTCGCGCCCGCGATCGCCCAATTGATCGACGGCACCTGGACCGCACAGGCGGGCTTCGGCGGCCCGGTCCGCTACGACCCCGCCGCTATCGTGCGTCAACTAGAGGCGTTCCCGCTCGCCTGCCTGGAGCAATCCGCCAGCCAGGCGCTGCCGCTCGCCCTGCTGCCGGACGGGCCGGTTGCCGGAGAGGGACGCGCGGCCCGGCTGCAACAGGCCGTCGGCCTCGTGCTGGACAAGCAGCGCTACGACGGTGGCTTCGGCCTGTGGTCCGCGCGCGGCGAGGCGGAGCCGTGGCTGTCGGCCTACGCTGCCGAGGTGCTGCTCCGCGCGCGCGACGCGGGCGCTGCCGTGCCCGAGGCCGCGCTGGGCGACGCGCTGAAGTTCCTGGCCGACCAACTCGACGGGAGTTCGAGCACGCCGGAGGACCAGGCCGCCCAGGCTTATCGCTTGTACGTGCTGGCGCTCGCCGGGCAGCCCCGGGCGGGGGCGGCGCGCATGCTGGCGGAGCGGCTGGACGCGCTGCCGACGCCGCTCGCCCGTGCGCAGCTCGGCGCCGCGCTGGCCCGCGCCAACGACCGCCCGCGCGCCGAGGCCGCCTTCGCTGCAGCCCTCGCCGCCCCTGCGCGCCGCGACTGGCTCGCCGACCGCGGCAGCGCCCTGCGCGATCAGGTCGCCATCGCCGTGCTGCTGAAGGAGAGCGGGCTGCTGCCCGACCGCCTCGGCGCGTTCATCGCAGCACTGCCCGGCGCGGACCTGCGGCCGGAATTTCTGAGCACGCAGGAACAGGCCTGGGCCGCGGCCGCAGCAGCCGTGCTGGGCCGCGATGGCCGTCCCGTCCGCGTGACGATCGACGGCCGCGCGCTCGCCCCGGCGCCCGTGGTCACCGCCAGCCTCTCCGGCCCGGCGCTGGTGCGCAACCTCGGGGACCAGCCGGTTTGGCAGCGCGTGTCGGCCACCGGCGTCCCGCGCGAGCCGCCGCCCGCCGCGCGCGCGGGGATGCGGGTGTCCCGCCGCTTCTTCACGCTCTCTGGCGACAAGCTCGACCTCGACACGCTGCGGCAGAACCAGGTGTTCGTCCTGCTGGTCGAAGGCCGCGCGGAGGACGGGCAGAACCACAGCGCGATGGTGCTGCAGGGGCTGCCGGCCGGCTGGGAGATCGCTGGACGCATGCCGGCGGGCAAGGTGCCGGGGATGGCCTGGCTGGGCGAGCTGTCCGACACCGAGGCGCAACCGGCCGCCGATGACCGCTTCGGCGCGGTGGTGGCGCTCACCGGGGAGGCGCCCGGCTTCCGCATCGCGGTGAGGCTGCGCGCGGTGACGCCGGGCGCGTTCGAGCTGCCCGGCGCGCTCGTGTCCGACATGTACCGCCCCGCGGTATTCGCCCGGCAGAACTCGGGACGCATCCGCATCCAAGCCGCGGAATGAAGCCAGAGCGGTTTCACGCCGCCTGGAACCGCTCACGGTGTCGGGCGATTCGCGTGAGTAGCCGCGTTCTTCACACAACGGCTAGGCTGCTCCCACGCGGTCAGCGTGGGAGCAGCCTAGCGCTAGCCGGGCTGGCGCTGCTGGCCGGGCTGCTCGCCGTCGCTTGGGGGCTGGACCGTGCGGTCCCGCCCGACCTGCCGCGCCTGCACGCGGTCGGGACCGAGGTGCTGGCGCGCGACGGCCGCCTGCTCGCGGTGCTGCCCGCACCGGGCGGGGTGTGGCGCTTCCGCACCGAGGTGGACGCGGTCTCGCCCGCGTTCCTCGACCTGCTCGTCGCGACTGAGGACCGGCGGTTCTGGCAGCATCCCGGCGTCGATCCCGCGGCGCTGCTCCGGGCGGCGTGGCAATGGGCGCGGGCCGGGCGCGTCGTGTCGGGCGGCTCGACGCTCTCGATGCAGGCC
>JBBSIT010000363.1:0-5257 GCA_038231995.1 Acetobacterales bacterium
CCACGGCCAACCGCATCGCCGGCAACCTGCTGCGCGATCCCGGCTTCGGCCCGCGCGCCAGCCTGCTCGGCGAGTACATGACCGCGCCCACCTATTTCGAGCGCGACCCGGACTACACCGGCTTCCTACTGCACCACTGCATCCATGCCATGGACCTGGTGCCCTGGCTGATGGGGGAGGACGTCACCACCGTCACGGCCCGGCGCCACCAAATCGCGGCGGGCAAGCTGCTGCTGCACGTGGCGTTCGGCTTCGCCTCCGGCGCGCTCGCCACCGTGGCGATGGGCACGCACCAGTCCCGCGGCACGCCGATGGAGTGGTGGCAGGTGATGGGCGACCACAAGCGCGTGGAGGTGCGCAACGTGCACGAGGTGCGCTTCTACCGCGCGCCCCCATTCAAGGCGGACGACCCCGCGGCCACGCTCGATCCGGCGCAGGACGCGCTGGTCTGGGAGCCGAACCACACCGCTGCTGCCAGCGAGGACCACAAGGGCTACCACGCCCTGCTCGCGGCGTTCCTCGCCCGGGTCCGCGGCGAGGCGTCCGACGCACCGGAGATCGCCGATGGCGTGCGCGCGATGCAGGTGCTGGAGGCCATGGTGCGGTCGATGGCGTCCGGCCGCGGGGAGGCGCCGTAAGGGCTACCCGGACCAGCCGAGATGCCCCAGGAACTCCCTCGTGCGCGCGGCGGTCGGAGCGTCGAAGATCTGCTCGGGCGGACCTTGCTCCAGCACCGCGCCGGTCTCGAACACCACCACCCAGTCCGCGACCCGGCGCGCGAAGCCCATCTCGTGCGTGACGACCAGCATCGTCATGCCCTCGTCCGCCAGCTGCTTCATCACGGAGAGCACCTCGCCGACCGTCTCGGGATCGAGCGCCGAGGTCGGCTCGTCGAACAGCATGACGTCCGGCTCCATCGCCAGGGCGCGGGCGATGGCCACGCGCTGCTGCTGTCCGCCCGACAGGTTCGACGGATAGCTGGACGCCTTGTCCTGCAGCCCCACCTTGTCCAGCAAGGCCATGGCGCGCGCCGCCGCCTCGGCCCCGTCCATGCCGAGCACGGTGACGGGACCGATCGCGACGTTCTGCAGGGCGGTCTTGTGCGGGAACAGCTCGAAGCTCTGGAACACCATGCCCATGCGCCGCCGCACCCGGCCCAGGGCAGCGGGGGTGGTCGGCAAGGGGGCGCCCTCGAACACGATCTTGCCGCCGTCGATCATCTCCAGCCCGTTCGTGCAGCGCAGCAGGGTGGACTTGCCGGACCCAGACGGGCCGATCAGGCACACGACCTCGCCCTTGTTGACGTGCAGGGAGACGCCCTTGAGCGCGGTGAAGCCGCCATACCGCTTCCGCACGTCCTCGTAGGCCAGGATCGGCGGGGCATCGCTCCCCGTGCGGCCCGGCATCATTCCGTCACCACGAACCGGCGGTCGATCCAGTCGACCAGCTTCGCCTGCGGGTAGCCCATCAGCCAGTAGATCGCGGCGAGCGCGGTCAGCATCTCCAGCACCCGGAAGCTCTGCGACCTGATCTGCAACGCGGTGTGGGCCAGCTCGCCCACCGCGATGACCGATACGAGCGACGTGTCCTTGAACAGCGATACCCAGGTGCTCGCCAGCACCGGCAGCACCCGGCGCCCGGCCTGCGGCAGCACGATCTCCCGCAGCGCCTGGCCGCGGCTCATGCCCAGCGCCATCCCGGCCTCCATCTGGCCGCGGCGGATCGAGTTGATCCCGGCACGCAACGTCTCGGAGTTGTAGGCGGACACGTTCAGGCACAGCGCGGCGAGGCCAGTGGCGAAGGCCGGCAGCTCCAACCCGGTCAGGACGGGCAGCACGTAGAACGCCCAGTACACCACCAGGATGAGCGGGAGATTGCGGAACAGCTCCACGAAGCAGGCGCTCGCCACGGCCAGGATGCGGAAGCGCGACAAGCGCATCAGCGCGAGCGCCAGCCCGCCGGGCAGGGCGACCAGCATGGTCAGGACCGTGAGCAGCACCGTCAAGGCCGCCCCGTCCAACAGCGCCCATCGGCTGTCCCAGACGATCGACCAGTCGAGCGTCACGACCGTCCCAGGTGTGCCACGCGGCCGTACAGCGCGTCCACGAGCCGCGTGGTGGGGAACAGGATCAGGAAGTAGGCCGCCATCGCCGTGGTGAACACCTCGATCGGGTGATAGCTCTGCCCGGCCACCGTCTCGGAGCGGCGCATCAGCTCCGGCACGGCGATCACGGCGGCGATGGCGGTGTCCTTGATGGTGACGGACAGGACGGAGCCGAACGCGGGCAGCATCCGCACGACGGCCTGCGGCAGCACCACGACGCGCACGACCTGCGCGCGCGACATGCCGAGCGCCAGCCCCGCCCGGACCTGCCCGGCGCGGACCGAGCCGAGGCCGGCGCGCACCACCTCTGCCACGTAGGCGGCCAGGTGCACCGTCAGCGCCGCCAGCGCGGCCCAGAACGGGCTGAAGCTGGCGCCCGTCAGGAGCGGCACGGCGAAATAAACCCAGACCAGCACGACCAGCACCGGGATCGCCCGCATGCTGTCGATGTAGAAGGTCAGCGGCACGCGCAGCCAAGCGGGGCCGTAGGTCCGTCCCAGCCCGACCAGCAGCCCGGCCGCCAGGCTGCACAACGCCGCCACCGCGGACAGTAGCAGCGTCAGGCCCAGCCCGCCCAGCAGGTATCGCCAGCTTTCCAGGACCGGCGTGAAATCGAGCTCCACGGCGGGCCGCTACATCGTGCCGATCACCCGCGTCTCGTCGGCGTCCAGCACCGGTTTCATCCCCGCCGCAACGGCCCGGAGCCACGCGAGGAACTCCGGCTGGTTCTTGTCGATCGCCAGGCCGATGGGCGTGGCCATCTCCGTGCTGCCCTGGCAGTTGCTCGCGTCGGGCAACACGCGCAGGCCGTTGACCTTGCGCGCCAGGGCCACCCAGGGTACCCGGTTGATCGGGGTCACGTCCGCCCGGCGCGCCATGATCTCCTCGACAGGGGCCGCGGTCCCGGCGGTGGAGACACCGCGCAGCTTGGCGTTGGGGAAACGGGTCTTGACCCAGTTCTCCTCGCCGCCGCCCGTGAAGTAGGCAACCGTCACGTCCGGCCGGTTGAAGTCGTCGATGGACGTGGCGTTGGCCACCTTCGGGTTGTCCGCCCGGCCGAACACGCACAGGCTGGTCGCAGCGTAGGTGACGAAATCGACCACGCGCAGCCGCTCCGGCGTCACGGACAGGGGCGAGATCGTGACGTCCGCCTGGTTGGACGCCAGCACCGGCACCTTCGTCTCGTGCGAGACCGGGACAGGCTGCAGCTTCACGCCGAGCTGGCGGGCCGCCTCGTTGGCCAGCAGCCAGGCCGGGCCGGCCCAGGCGTCGCCCGACCCAGTGGTGTTCTCGACCAGCCAGGGCGGGTTGGACAGCACGGCGACGCGCAGCGCGCCGGCCTTGCGGATCGCCTGCACGCGCGGGCTGTCCTGCGGCACTGGCGTGTCCTGCGCCCGAGCAATCGTGGCGCCAAGCAGCCCGAAGCCAAGGATCAGCGTCAAGACGAGGCCAGGTCTCGGCGAGTTCGGATGGATGCTCACGTGTACTCCCTTTCGTTTCTTCGTTCTGTTTGGCTTTGTTGCTTAAAGCTTGGCAATACGCCGCCTAAATGCAATCGAGGCTCGGCATGGCGCGCCTACTCCCGGAAGTCCGCTTCCAGGAAGTCCTGCACGACGTGGAACAGGTCCAGGCGGTTGCGCTCCATCATGATGGAGTGGGTGCCCTCGCCCAGCATCACCAGCCGCTTGTGGGGCGAGCGGGTCAGCAGCGGGAACAGGGTCTGCGCCATGTAGGGCGGCGTGTCCTGGTCCCATTCCCCGTGGGTCAGCATCACCGGCATGGTCAGGGCCGCGGGGTCGTACGTGGGCTTGCCCGCGGACCAGAAGCGCTGGCCGTCCAGGACGACGCCGTTCGGCGCCCGCAGCACCGGCGGGGCCTGGGCGGCGCCGACGGGGTCCGTGGCGAAGGTCGCGTCGGCCCACATGTCGAACCAGCCTGACGGGATCAGGGCGGCTTTCTTGTCCTCGGCCACCCCGGTCATCCATCGGCCCAGGGCGGCCTCGCGGCTGACGGCGCGGTAGGCCCCGATCTGCCCGCTCACCTGCACGAGGGACGGCGTCGTGCGCAGCCACTGCGGAGCGTAGAGCACCAGGCGCTCCACCGCCTCCGGGTGCCGGGCGGCGTAGGTTGCCCTGATGCTGGTGCCCCAGGACCAGCCGAGCAGGTCCAGCTTCGCCAGGTTTCGGCGGCCCCGCACGAAGTCGACCACGGCGGCCACGTCCTCCACGGCTTGATCGGTGGTGGCGATGGGCGAGCTCTCCGCGGCGGGCTTGTCCATCGCCGCGGGGCGGGTGGAACGGCCGTAGCCGCGTACGTCGAGCAGATAGACGTCGAACCCGCGGGACGCGATGAAGTCCATCCAGGACACGCCGCCGAGCGGCAGGTCGAACGCGGTCTCGGCCGGGTAGGTCGCGCCGTGCACGAAGACGACGGTGCGCTCCGGCGTGAAGCGCGCCATGTCCGCCGGGTGCTTGTTCCGGACATATAGCTTGAGCGCCGGGTCGTCGCGCGCGGGAACCTGGAACTCCTCGGTCACCAGCTTCGGCACGGTCTGCTGCTGCGGGGCGGGCTGGGCCACGGCGGGCAACGCGAGCGAGAGCCCGATTGCCGCGGCGCACAAGAGTGTCAGCATGGTTCGTTCCTCCCAGTTTTGGCCAGCATGGCGAACGTGCGCGGCCAAGTCACGGATGTACTGCCCGTAGGACTGGTGTCTCAATGAGCGTGAGGCTGCGCAGTTTGGTCATCCGGGTAGAGACGAGCTTTTCAGCAATTCCGCCTCAGGCTTTTCGAGTGGTCTTCACCCCTGAAGCTGGTCCGGCGCGAGCGAGAGTTTTTCGGGCACTCTGAACCCCTGAGGAGGGGGTGGTGCCATGAAGCGGAAGCGGTATTCGGATGAGCAGATTGCCTTTGCCCTGCGCCAAGTGGAGGGCGGGACGGCGGCCTACGAGATCTGCCGCAAGCTGGGTGTCTCCGAGGCGACGTTCTACCGGTGGAGTTCGGCAGGACCGTGACCGAAGGTCGCGTAAGCCTGCCGGACCAGTTCGCCGGGATGGGCACGGTGGAGATCCGCCGGCTGAAGCAGTTGGAGGAGGAGAACACCAAGCTGAAGCGGCTGGTGGCCGACCTCAGCCTGGACAAGACGATGCTGCAGGA
>JBBSIT010000364.1:0-5248 GCA_038231995.1 Acetobacterales bacterium
CGCCCCGGCCAGCACCGTCCGCTCCAGCTCGGTCCAGGGCCACTGGCAGCCGATCTCGCCCACGATCCCGGCGCGCACGCCGGTGCCCCAGGCGCCCTCCTGCACCTGGGCGATCATCTCCTGCGCGAAGCTGTCCACCGTGCGGCCGGCGTTCGCCGGGTCCTGGTAGTCGTGCACGTAGTGGCCGCAGCCCATGACGATGTGCGCCCCGGTCGCGCGCGCGACCTGCGCCAGCCCCTCCGGGTCGGGCTCCAGCCCGCCGATGGTCAGCTCGACGACGGTCCGGCCGCCGTGCCCGACCATCTCCGCCACCGCGCGGGAGGCAACGCTCCGGTCGCGCTGCGTCGTGTTGCGCGCATCGGTAGCGGTCGCGTTCAGCAGGTCCCACCACTGCCGAGGATCGGGACCGCCCGAGACCTCCCGGCGCAGCGCAGGCGGCGTGATGTCCCACAGCAGGTGCTCATGCATCAGGGTTGAGCCCAGCTCCGTCGGGTCAACCAGGCCGAGCACCGTCTGTGCCCTGCCCCGCATCTCGTTGCGCGTCAGCCGCGTCATCGTCTCGCTCCTCGTCTCAAACGGGATCTCAGGTCCGCCGCACGTTCCAAGGCAGGTTCACGCTGCTTCTCAGGAAGCCGGACAGGTCGGCCCGGTAGGCGGTGCGGATGAAGTAGCGCCCCAGCGGCACGATCGGCACCTCCCGGAACGACTCCTGCTGGATCTCCTCCGCCAGCCGCTTCTGCCCGGCCTCATCCGGCGTCACGAGCCACTCGGCGGCGAGTTGCTCGACACGGTCGTTGCGGTACCAGCCGAACCAGCCCGCCTGGCCCTGGCCGCGCAAGGTCGGGTTCACCGCCGGGTTGGAGATTGACTGGATCGGCCACCAGGTATGGAAGATGCTCCAGCCGCCCTTGTCGATCGGCTCCTTGCTCGCGCGCCGCTGCACGACGGAGCCCCAATCGGTCTGGACCAGCTCCACGTTCATGCCAAGCCGGGTCAGCAGGTCGGCGGTGACCAGACCGAACGGCCCGATGCTGGGCAGGTCGCTCGGGTTGATGACGACGACCTTCTCCCCGCGATATCCGGCGTCGCGCAGCATCGCCTTGGCCCGATCGACGTCGGGAGATCCCTTCAGCGCCGGCGGCGGGTTCTCCACGCCGTAGGCCGTCCCGCACGGCCACATGCTGTGGCACTCGCTGAAGATCTCCGGGTCGTTGCCGGTGATCGCGCGCATGTGGTCGTCCTGGTTGACGGCGTAGAGGACGGCGCGGCGGATGGCGGGGTTGTCGAACGGCGGATGCAGGCAGTTGAACCGGAGCGTGCCGACGAAGCCGCCCGGATCGTTCACACCGACCTTCAAGTCGCGGTTGCGGCGCAGCAGCGGAGTCAGGTCGGGGTTGACCTGGTCCCACCAATCGACCTCGCCGGACTGAAGCGCCGCGGCGGCGGTGGCGCTGTCCGGGATGATGCGCCACTCGATGCGGGAGAAATGCGCGACCTTGCCGCCGGCCGTGTTCTCCGCCGGTTCCTGGCGGGGCACGTAGCCGTCGAACCGGCGATAGACCGCGAGACCGCCGGAGATGTACTCGTCGGCCGCGAAGGTGAACGGGCCGGAGCCCACCATCTCGGTGACTTGCTTGAACGGGTCGGTCCGGGCCAGCCGCTCCGGCATCATGAACGCGGCGACGGCCGAAAGCTTGGCCAGCGCCGTGAGCAGCAGCGGGAACGGCGACTTGAGCGCAATGCGGACGGTGCGATCGTCGGCCGCGCCCCAGCTCTCGACGACGGGTGCGAGGGACTGGCCGAAGGTGTCGCGCTTGCTCCATCGCTCGAGACTGGCCGCGCAGTCGCGCGCGAGCACGGGCTCGCCGTCGTGCCAGCGTAGCCCCTCGCGCAGCCGGATGGTCCAGACCCGCCCGTCGTCCGACACATCCTGGCCCTCGGCCATCTGCGGCCGCACGCGCTGCGCGTCGTCGAGGCCATAGAGCGTATCGAACACGTGGTAGGCATGCGCCGTCGTGACGGCGGCGGTCGTCCAGATCGGGTCAAGCGAGGTGAGGTTGGCCTGCGGCACGAAGCGCAGGACGCGGGCGTCCCGCGACTGGGCGCGGGCCGGCGGAACCGCGGCGGTAGCGGCCAGCCCGGCCGTGGTGGCGATGAAGCGGCGGCGATGCATCGGCGTGGCCTCCGTGATCACGGCGGTTCAGTCAATGGTCATGAGTTTCCGAGACGGCTCACGCCGCCGCGTCGCGCAGCAGCGCGCCCCTGGCGTGCACGAACTCGCCCACTGCCGCGACGTAGCGCTGCAACTCCGCCTCGCCCACAGGCAGGCTGAGCGCCGTCATGCCGCGGCGCGCGACGTAGATGCCGGCCTCCATCATGTCCAGAAAGAACAGCTCGCGCAGGCCCTCCTCGACGGGCGTGGACACGTAAGGCTGGTCTATGGCGCCGGGCCGGAAATGCGCCGTCGTCATCGAGCCGAGGCCGGTGAACTGCATGGGGACATCGGCGGCCCGGCACGCTGCGTTCAGCGCGTCCCGCAGCGCCGTGCCGCGCGCGAACAGCGCCTCGGCTGCATCGGCGGTGAAGATCTCCCCCATGGCGACGATGCCCGCGGCCATGGAGAGCACGTTGTTGTTGAACGTGCCGGCGTGCGGCAGGGTGGCCTCGAACAGGCCCATTACGTCGGCGCGCCCGCCGAAGGCGCCGAAGCTCATACCGCCGGCAACGTACTTGCCCAGCGTGGTCATGTCCGGGGTGATGCCGAGCCGCGCCTGCTGGCCGCCGGCGCTCATGCGCGAGGTCATCACCTCGTCGAACACCAGCAGCGCGCCGGCCTCGCGCGTCGCCTCGCGCAGCGCCGCCAGGAACTCCGGCCGCCCGGGGATGCAGCCGCCGCTGCCCAGCATGGGCTCGACGATCACCGCCGCGAGCTCGCCCGCATGCTCGCGGATCAGCGCCGCGGCGGCGGCGGCGTCGTTGTACTCGGCGAGCACCGTCGGGATCGGCACGGTCGCCAGGCTGGCGCCGGCGACGGGGAAGGTCAGCACGCCGCCGTGATAGCCGCCGTGGAAGGCCAGCACGTGGCTGCGCCCGGTGAAGGCGCGGGCGGCCATCAGGGCCATCAGGTTTGCCTCGGTGCCGCTGTTGCTGAAGCGCACGAGGTCGATCGAGGGAAAGCGGTCGCAGACGAGCCGTGCCAGCCGCTCCTCCGCCTTGCCGACCGCCGCCAGGTTGACGCCGCGCCCGAGCGCCGCGTGCAGCGCCGCGTGCACCCGCGGCTCCGAGTGGCCGAACAGCCCGGCGGTGTACTCGCCGCACAGGTCGAGGTACTCGTGCCCGTCGAGGTCCCACAGCCGGCAGTCCTCGCCGCGGGCCATCGCGGTCGGGAACGGGCCGTAGGCGAGGACCGACCGCGTGTTGCCGCCGGGCATGACCTGGCGCGCCCGGTCGTGCAGCGCCCGGCTGCGGGGCCGCCGCGCCGCGTAGCGCTCCCGCGCCTCCGCCACGATCTCGGCGAGGTCGCTGTTGCGCAGCGCCGCCGGGGCGCTATCGATCGAGGCGGAGGACGAAGCCATGCCGGTCTCCTGCTGCGGGCGGGCCTCGGAGGCGGCGCCCGTGTCGTCTCGACGGATAGGCTGCTGCGATCACGAGACGGATGCAATACCGAGGAGGTTGACTCGCGGAGCGAACGGCGAGCTATCGTTACGCAACAAGCGCTAGAGGAGCCCGACATGGATCCCGTCAGCGCTGCCACCATCTTTCGCGACACCAGTGCCGAGGAATGGGAGACCGCCTTCCGCCGCAGCCAGGAGCGGGACAAACGCGAGGCCGGCGACCATGTGTTGAACCTGCTGGGCAGCCAGGAGCAGGTGCAGAGCAGCGGCTTCCAGGTCAACAGCTATACCCACGCCCTGCAATCCGCGACCAAGGCGATGCAGGCCGGCATGGACGAGGAATACGTCGTCTGCGCCCTGCTGCACGATGTCGGCGAGTTCCTGGATCCGTTCAACCACGGCGACATCGCGGGCGAGATCGTCAGGAACTTCGTCAGCCCGGACAACTACTGGATGGTCGCCAACCACCCGATCTTCCAGCTGCACTTCCGCGACCATTCGCTGTACGACCGGGAGGCGTGCCGCCGGCACCAGGGCCACCCGGCCTTCGAGCGGACGATGGATTTCTGCGACCGCTTCGACCAGAGCTGCTTCGACGGCGGCTTCCAGAGCCTGCCGCTCGACGCCTTCGTGCCGATGGTGCGCCGGGTCTTCGCCAGCGGCTATGAGCGGATGTACGGGGCGCACCCGTACGCGAAGGCGGCGGGATGATCCGGCGCCGGACTTTGCTGGCGGGCGCCGGCGCGGCGCTCGCGGCGCCCGCCATCGCGCAGGACGCCCGCGCCCGGGTGCTGCGCTTCGTGCCGCAGACCAGCCTGACCTCGCTCGACCCCATCTGGACCACGGCGAGCGTCACCACCGGCCACGGCTACTACGTATTCGACACGCTGTACGGCGTGGACGACAGCCTCGCGGCCCGGCCGCAAATGGCCGAGGGCCACACCGTCGCCGATGATGGCCGGACCTGGCTGATCCGGCTGCGGGAGGGGCTGAAATTCCACGACGGCGAGCCGGTGCGGGCGCAGGACTGCGCCGCCAGCCTGGCGCGCTGGAGCAAGCGGGACAGCTTCGGCCAGGTGCTGGCGCGCGCCGTGGAGGCCTGGGAGGCCGCGGACGACCGCACCATCCGCATCCGCCTCAACCGCCCCTTCCCACCGCTCCTGGACGCGCTGGCGAAGCCGACCTCGCTCGCCGCCTTCGTCATGCCGGAACGGCTGGCCCGCACGGATGCCAACACGCAGATTACCGAGATGGTGGGCTCCGGTCCCTACCAGTTCCTGAAGGACGAGTTCGTCTCGGGCAGCCGGGTCGCCTACCGCGCCTTCCCCGGCTACCAGCCGCGGCCGGAACCGGCCCAGTTCACCTCGGGCGGCAAGCGCGCGCATTTCGAGCGGATCGAGTGGCAGGTCATCCCGGACGCCGCCACGGCGGCCGCGGCGCTGCGCAACAACGAAGTGGACTGGTGGGAATACGCCGTCCCCGACCTGATCCCCAGCCTGCAGCGCGGCGGGGTGACCGTCGCGACCGGCGACCCGCTGGGCTACATCTCCATCCTGCGCTTCAACTCGTCCACGCCGCCCTTCAACAACCCGGCGCTGCGCCAGGCGGTGCTGTCCGCGATCGACCAGGCGGAC
>JBBSIT010000365.1:0-5239 GCA_038231995.1 Acetobacterales bacterium
AGCTGCATCGACACGCCCGCGATCACGGTCTCCGCGCCCACCGCGAAGCCCACGCCCTCGAGCACCAGGCTCATGCCGCCCGCTCAGCGCGGAGGCCGTCGATCGCGGCGCCCACGCCGGCGATCTCGGCCGGCGTCATGCGCAGGCCGAGCTTGGTGCGCCGCCACACCACGTCTTCGGCGGTGGCGGCCCACTCCTCGCGGACGAGGTAGGCCACCTCCGCCTCGGTCAGGTCGGCGCCCAGCACGCGACCGAGCTCCGGCATGGATCTCGCGTCGCCCAGCAACCGCTCCGCCCGGGTGCCGTAGGCGCGGACCAGCCGGTGCGCCAGGCGGGGCGGCAGGAACGGGTAGCGCTGGCGCAGACCGCCCACCTGCGCGTCGAATCCGTCCACCGGGAACTCCCCGCCGGGCAGCCGCGCCTGGGCTGTCCAGCCCGCGGCGGCGCCCGTTGCGGGCGGCAGGTGCGGCGCCAGCCGGGCCAATGCCGACTCCGCCAGCCGGCGGTAGGTGGTGATCTTGCCGCCGAACACCGAGAGCAGCGCTGCCTCGCTGCGCGGGGCGTCGAGTTCCAGCACGTAGTCCCGCGTCGCCTCCTGCGCCGCCGTGGCGCCATCGTCGTACAGCGGCCGCACGCCGGAATAGGACCAGACGACTTGGTCGGGCGTCACGGGATGGATGAAATACGAGCTGGCGGCGCGGCAGATGTAGTCCACCTCGTCCGCGGTGGCGTGGACGTCGGCCGGGTCGCCCTTGTAGTCGTGATCGGTGGTGCCGAGCAGGGTGAAGTCCTGCTCGTAGGGAATCGCGAAGAAGATGCGCCCGTCGGCATTCTGGAAGATGTAGCAACGGTCATGCTCATAGAGCCGGCGCACGACGACGTGGCTGCCCTGGACCAGCCGCACCGTCGAGGGCGCGTTGGCGCGCAGCACGGTCCGCAGCACCTCACCCACCCACGGCCCGGCGGCGTTCACCAGCGCCCGCGCCCGCAGCTCGCGCCGCGCGCCCGTCCGCTCGTCCTGCAGCGCGAGCGTCCATACGCCGCCCTCGCGCGCTGCCGACACGCAGCGCGTGCGGGTGGCGACCAGCGCACCCCGGTCGGCGGCGTCGCGCGCGTTCAGCACCACCATGCGGGTGTCCTCCACCCAGCAATCCGAGTACTCGAAGCCCAGCGTGTATTCCGGCTTGAGCGGCGCGCCGGCCGGATCATGGCGCAGCCGCAGCATGCGGGTGGGCGGGAGCCGGCGCCGTCCGCCGAGGTTGTCGTACAGGAACAGGCCGAGCCGCAGCAGCCAGGCCGGCCGCAACCCGCGATGGTGCGGCAGCACGAAGCGCAGCGGCCAGACGATATGCGGCGCGATGCCCCACAGCACCTCGCGCTCCATCAAGGCCTCCCGCACGAGGCGGAACTCCTTGTGCTCCAGGTAGCGCAGCCCGCCGTGGATGAGCTTGGTGGACGCCGACGAGGTGCCCCCGCCCAGGTCGCCCATCTCGCACAGCGCCACGGACCAGCCGCGCCCGACAGCATCCCGCGCGATGCCGCAGCCGTTGATGCCGCCACCGATGATCGCGAGGTCGTACGTTTCGGGCGCGTCCATGGTGCGACGCTCGCACGAACGATCCGCGTGTTCAAGGTGAAAGAAACGAACATGGAGGCGAACTTAAACATCGGGCTCCACTGGCCCCCCCGCCTCCACCACCTCCACCCCGTGCTCCCGACACAGCTCGGCGGCGCTGGGCGGCAGCCGATCCGTCACCAGCACGTCCACCTCGGCGATGTGGGCGATCCGCACCGGGGCGGCGCGGGCGAACTTGCTGCTGTCCGCCACCAGCACGACCCGGCGCGCGTTCTCGACGATCGCCCGGCTCACCCGCACCTCGCGCACGTCGAAATCGAGCAGCGAGCCGTCCGCATCGATCGCCGAGGTGCCGATCACCGCGGTATCCACCCGGAACTGGCGGATCGCGTCCACCGCCGTGGCGCCGACGATGCCGCCATCGGCCCGGCGCACGGCGCCGCCGGCCACCACCACCTCGATCGAGCGGTGCCGATACAATTCGGTCGCGACGTGCAGGTTGTTGGTGATGACGAGCAGTCCGTCATGCCCGGCGAGGGCGCGCGCCACCTCCTCCGTCGTGGTGCCGATATTGATGAACAGCGACGAGCCCGGCGGGATCAGCCGCGCCGCTGCCTCGCCGATCAGCCGCTTGTGCGGCTGCGCCACCAGCCGGCGCGCGTCGTAGGCCAGGTTCTCCGTGCCGGAGGCCGCCATCGCGCCGCCATGCACCCGGGTCAGCAGCCGGTTGCCGCACAGCTCGTTCAGGTCGCGGCGGATGGTCTGCGGCGTGACGGTGAAGCGGGCGGCGAGGTCATCCACCGCGACGCGCCCGGCCTCGCGCACCAGCGCCATGATGTCAGCCTGCCGGCGCGACAGCGTGCCCATGCCGGCATCGTGGCAGCCTCCGGCGGCGCGCCGCAACCCCTTCAGGCGACGGTCAGGAGCCGGCCGCCCATGGCCTGGTTCACCAGCACGACGACGCCGACCGCTAGCATGTGCGCCCCGAGGTCGAGCGCGGAGGGGTCGTGCGGGTGCACCAGCGGCAGCAGCGCCGCCGCCGCCGCCGCCGCCGCGAGGCCGCCGAGCGCCGCGACCAGGCCGGGCCGCAGCGGGCAGGCGCGGCGTAGCAGCCAGACGAGCAGCGCCGAGAGCGGCACGGACAGCAGCACGATGAAGCGCAGGCAGTCCACGGGCGTCCTGGGTTCCAGGCCGAGGACGTCGCCACGCAGGCAGCCCCAGCCGCTCGCTCCCAGCCAGAGCAGCGCGGCGGGAAGCGGCAGCAGCGCCCAGCTTCGCCGCGCGCCGGGCACGCTGAGCTGGAACGCCGCGAAGGCGGCGAGCACTGCCGTCAGCAGCGCGCCGATGGCCGAGAGCCAGAGGTCGGGTGCCATCATCAGCCGCGATACAACGCTGCTCACGTCCCGCATGGCCGCCAGCCCAAAGCCCAGAGCGGCCACCGCGGCCAGCCAACCGAGGGCGCGCAAGGTCGGCGGCGCTAGGCGGCGGACCGGACGGAGATCGGCGGCGAGGTGGTCGATGGTGCGGTCCAGCTCGGTCACGACCCGCCCCCCATCCGGCCGCGCAGCGCCTGCAAGGCGCGGTGCAGGTTGACCTTGAGCGCCCCCGTGCTGCGCCCGGTCAGCTCGGCCGCTTCCGCCAGGCTGCGCTCGTGCAGGCCGAGTTGCTCCACCGCCTCGCGCTGGCCCGGCGGCAGGGTGGCGATCGCGCGGCCCAGCGCCTGCGCCCGCTCGCCGCGCTCGGCGTCGTCGAGCGGGCTGTCAGCCGGGTCGGCGTGGGTCTCGTAGCCGGCCACGCCCTGCCGTTACCGCTCGCCCTGCCGGCCGCGGCGGCGCAGCGCATCCACCGCGCGGCGGCCGGCGATGGCGCGCAGCCAGGGGTCGAACGGCCGGGTCGGGTCGTAGGTGTGGCGCACGCGATGCACGGTCAGCAGCGTGTCCTGCACCACGTCGTCCACAGCGAAGGGCGGTACGCCGTGCCGGCGCGCGACCGCCGCCGCGAGCGTGGCGCACTCGCGCAGCAGCAGGCGATAGGCCCGCGCGTCGCCGTCCTGCGCCGCCCCCATCCACGCCGCCCTGCGCGCCGCCGCCGTGTCCTGCATGTCCGTCCCGAGCCGTGACGGAAGCCAGGCTACATCAAGCGCCGTGTCCATCAGAACCTCGTCGTGAGGTCGGTGAGCCACGCGGGGGACGCCGCGACCAGCAGGCTCTCGAGCGCCTTGTCCCCGCCGGTCAGCACCAAGGCCGCGATGCCGACGCAGAAGCCGCCCAGCGCCAGCTTGCCGGCGCGCGAGCCCTGCGTGAGCCGTCCGCGCCAGCGTCGCATCGCCTCGCGCGACAGCGCGCCGACCAGCAGCAGCGGCACGGCCGCCCCCAGCCCGAACGCCGCCATGCTGAGGGCTACGGCGCCGAGGTCCCGTCCCTGTGCCGCGAGCAGGGATGCGGCGCCCAGCGTCGGACCCACGCACGGACTCCAGACCGCCCCGAGCACGAGGCCGAGCAGCAACGGCCCGCCCAAGCCTTGGCCCGGCAGCCGCGAGAGCAGGCCGCTGCCCGCCCCGCCCACGGCCATCGCCAGGCGCTGCTGCAGCATCCCGCTCAGCAGCACCACGCCCATAACCCCCAGCGCGACGGCGCCAACCGCGCGGAACAACGATCCGTCGAGTCCCGCCGCGAAGCCCGCCGTCGCCACGAACAGGCCGATCGCCACGAACGACACGACGAGCCCGGCGCTGAGGGCCGCGACCCCGAACCGATGCGCCGCCGCCGCCGCGGCGAACACGATCGGCAAGATCGGCAGCACGCAGGGCGAGAGGGTGCTCAGCACGCCCGCGAGCGCGCTCAGCCCCAGCGTGCCGACAGCCATGTGCCGCCCTCGGGCCGGCGGGTCAGCCCTTCGCCTTCATCAGCAGGGCGCGGATCTCGGCCTCGTCGGTCACGCCCACGGCCCGGCCGCGCTCGTCCTTGCCGTTGAACACGATCAGGGTACTCTGCATCCTCGCGCCGAAGGACTGCACGGCGTCCTTCTGGCTGTCGAAATCCACCCGCATGATCATCAGGTCGCGGAACTCGGGCTCGGCCGCGAGCTTGGCGATGATCGGCCGCTGCTTGGCGCAGGTCGGGCACCAGCTCGCGTCCACCTCGACCAGGATGGGTTTCCCCGCCGCCCGCGCCGCCTCGAAGGCCTGCGGCTGGAACGGCGCGGAGTCGGCGGCGGCCGGCCCGCCCGCGAGGGCGAAGCCGGAGATCAAGGCGAGAACGAGACGGCGCATGCAGTCCTCCTGTTTCGGTGCGTGATCGTTCGCCGCAGGCTCCGCGCCGGTTACGCCGGTCAGGTCCGGTTGGGCAGGCCGTTCGCCTTCCTCTGCTCGCGGATGTGCTCCTGGTCGGCCAGCATCCTCGCCACCAGCCCTTCCAGCCCGGCATGGACGCGGACGTGCGCGGCGGGGAACTGCGCCTTGGGCGTGAACGGGTCGTCGTTCGCGGAATGCCACGCCAGCACCCGCCGGATGGTGGCGACAGCGCCGGGCACGTCGCCGAAGGCCCACTGGTTGATCGGCCGGCCGACGGTCTCGTTGAGGCTGGCGAACAGCGCGGGGTCGCCATCCGGCGGCAGGTCCGGCCGGGCGGCGAGGTGTATGCGCGCGCGGAGCTGGCCGCGGTA
>JBBSIT010000366.1:0-5237 GCA_038231995.1 Acetobacterales bacterium
CCCGCCGAGGATGAGCAGCCGCTTGGGCGCGTCCTCGAGCCGCCACAGCGTCTCCGAGGTGACGTATCCGGTCTCGTCGAAGCCGGGGATGGGCGGCACGGCAGGCTCGGCGCCGGTTGCAATGATGATGGACCGCGTGGTCAAGGTTTCCCCGCCGACCTCCACCGACCAGGGCGAGGTAACCCTGGCTCGGCCTTGCCGCACATCGACGCCGAGGCCGCGCTAGCGCTCGACGGAGTCGTGCGGGGCGACGGCGGCGATGGACGCCCGCACATGTTCCATCGCCGCCGCGGACTCCACGGCACCGACGGGTCCGAGCAAGCCCAGCTTCACCCCCGCATGGGCCTGGGCGACGAGGCGCGCGGCGTGGATGAGCGCCTTCGAGGGCACGCATCCGGTGTTGAGGCAGTCGCCGCCCATCTGATGTGCCTCGGCCAGCGTGACCTTGGCGCCAGCCTTGGCTGCGACCAGGGCGGCCACGAGCCCAGCGGTCCCGGCGCCGATGACGACGAGGTTGCGGTCGAACCAGTGCGGCCGCTTCCAGGTGCGAGGGGGCATCGGCGCTTCACCATCCGCTTGATCACGACCCTGGCGGCGAGCGGTAGGCAGGCCAGCAGGACCAGGGAGACGAGCACCCCTGGCGATAGTATGCCGGAGAGGCTGCTCAGGTGCTCGAGCTGCGTGCCCGCGTTCACGTAGACCAGGGTCGCCGGAAGCATCGCGGTCTGGCTGACGGCATAAAAGCGCAGCACCGGGAACGCCGTGACCCCGAACAGGACGTCAACCACGAAGAACGGGATCGCGGGCACCAGGCGCAGGCTGAGCAGGTACAGCCAGCCATCGCGCGCCAGCCCCCGGTTCACCTGGTCGAGGCGCCTGCCGAAATGGTGCTGCACCCAGCCGCGGAACAGGTAGCGGCTGGCAAGCAGGGCCAGGGTGGCGCCCAGCGACGACCCGAACGACGCCAGCACCGTTCCCTCCACCAGGCCGAACACCGCGCCGCCGGCGACGGTCATGACCAGGGCGCCCGGGATGGCGAGCGCGGCCATGAGGATGTAGGCCAGCAAATAGCCTCCGGCGAACAGCACGGGGTTCCGGTCGCGAGCCTGCACCAGATCGTCCCGGTGCGACTGGAGCGATTCGAGCGTGAGGGCGTGGTGGAGCCCAAACGCGAAGACCGCGCCGACGAGACCCACCACTGCGACAAGCAGAACTGCCCGGGGCAGCCAGGAAGGACGGCTCGGCGCGGCTGCGCTCATGCGAAGGATGCTGGCACACAGGGGATCGGCCAGCGCAGCGTCCCGGGAGCAAGCGCCCGCCCCGTTTGCGCCAGCTCCTCCGGGGGAAGGACGTCCGGGCTGGGCCATAGGCCGGACCGCAGCGCGTCCGCATACCCCTGGGGAAGGCTGGCGTCCCGCATTGCCGCAGCCGCCGCGCCGTGGTCGAGCGGGAGGTGCCGGATCTCGATTTCAACGTCCCCGGGCTCGAGCACGCTGAACCAAACGCGTGGCGTGCCGTCGTTGGCGGGAACGCCGATGGCGCCGGGGTTGTGCCACAGCAGGCCGTCCACCATGCGCGTGAACGGGATACCGCAATGGCCGCCGACGACCCCGTCGCATCCAGCGCCCCGGACAAGCTGCCGGAGATCATCATCGGAGGCGGAGCCGAAGACGAACGCATTGATCCGGTCGGGGCTGCCATGGACGACAGCGAGCCGCCGCCCGCCGATCAGCAGGTCGATGCGGCGCGGCAGGCTCCTCATCCAGGTGCGAGCCGCATCGTCGAGCATCGCGTCGGCATGGGAGTACCAGGCGGCGGAGAGCCGGTCGCAGGCCGACCCGGCCGTGAAGCCGCAACCGCAATCCTGGGCGCGAGCTCCCAGGGATTCCTCGCAGTTCCCCATGACGACGTGGACGCCAGCAGCGCGGACGAGGTCGACCGTGGCCGCGGGATCGGCGCCGTAGGCCACGACGTCGCCGGTGCAAATGGTGCGCTCGGGCGGGATGCCGAGCCGTCGCGCCTCGTCCAGGAGGGCGCTCGTGGCCTGCAGGTTGCTATAGCAGCCGCCGAACAAGAGCACGGTGCCACGCGCCTCCACCACGCGGATCATGTTTGGCGTCACTGCTGGGGCAGCCCGGCGACCGACAGGCCCGTCCTGGGCACTAGGACAGCTCCCGCGACGAAGCCTGCAGTGCAGAGAGCCAGGCCCCAGGCGTTCACGCCAAGATCGAGCGCGAAGGGGCCGGACCCGAGCGAGAGGCTCGCGGGGAAGATGTGCAGTTGCCCGAAGGTCTCCACCGCGCGGACGACGCCGATAGCGACGCCGGGCCAGAGCGCCAGGTGGAAGCTGGCGGATCCCGCTGACCGGATCCAGGAGAGCAGGAAGATAGGTGCCAGTCCCATCACCATTGTCCCGCTGATAGTGGTCGCCGCGATGATGGCCGGACCGACCCGGTCGCCGAGGTAGATGAAAAGCAGCGGAAGGTTGCCCACGATCGCGACCACCACCAGCGCGATGCGTCCGGTCGCGAGCTGGCGGGGTGTCGCCTCCGCCGAGCGGTTCCGCCAGTCCCGCGCCGAGAGCTTGGCCACGCTGGTCAGCGTCGAGTCGATGGTGGACCCGCCCGTCATCAGCATGATCGCGTTGAACACCAGCAGCATGACCAAGCCGAACGAGGCCGGGACCGTGACGCTGGTCGGCTTGCCCAGGCCGAAGGACAGGCCATAGAGGCCGATCAGGCTGAACAGAAAGATGAAGCTTCCGCTCAGCACGCTGGCGAGCAGGAAGCTCCGGAGCGCCTGCTTCGGCTGGTTCAGGAACCCCCGGTCGGTGAGCACCGGGTCGTGGAACGGGTCTGAGAGGACCTGGACGAGGGCGAGCAGGCAGAAGGTCAGGCCGCCGTCCCGCGTTGCCTGGGAAACCTCGGGCAGCCCCTTGGCCTTGAGCCCGGGGAACAGGACGGCCAGCACCAGCGCCAGCAGGACGAACGCCAAGACGATGTGGACCCGGTCGGTGGTGAGGCTCGCGCGCATGCCGCCGCGCCAGGCATAGGCGACGGTGAAGGCGGTCACGAGGATAACGGCCAGCCAGTACGAGCTGCTGCCCTCCGGCCCGAAGTAGAGCGACATCACCTTGGTGTTCGACCAGATCTCGTTGGCCAGCCTGAACATCACGAGCAGCATGAACAGCTTCGCCGCGGCCACCCCGTACTTGCTGACCAGGAAATGTGGCAGCGAGCGGTATCCGCCCCGGGTCCGCAGCAGGTAGATGGCTGCGCCCGCCACCACGAAGCTCAGGTAGTAGACCGTGTAGCCGATGCCGCCCGTCACCCCGTAACCGTAAGCAAGGTCGGAGGCGTTGGCGATGGACTTGGCGAACACCCAGGTGACGGCGGCGCTCATCGCCACCATCCACACGCCCGGGGGCCGCCCGTCGTCCTGCCGCCCGTCGAAGAACTGGGTAGCGGCGACCCGCCGGGGTGTCACCCACCAGGTGAGCGCGCAGAATGCGAGCAGGACGAGCCAGGGTGCTGCTGTTTGCAACCGTCTTACTCCTTGCAGGGTTTGGAGGCCGACCGGCTTTGCCCGCCCGAAGGCTAGGCCCCGCGGCGCCGCAGGGGCATGGGGACCCAGTGCCCGGACGGGAAGGGCCCGTCCAGGGCCGGTGATGGAAGCCAAGGTTCACGCATGGGGCATCCAGTCGACAACATCTATCGTCCCCGTGCCGGAGGTGGACGGGGTTGCCTCAAAGTTCGGGTTCCGGCGCAGAAGGTTACGGCACCCCGACCGCACCCGTCAGTTCGTCGGTGCGGGCCTCACCTGGTCGGCATGGCCGCAATTCCGCGGGTAACATCGGCCAGGGTCTGCCCGATGATGTCTGGCGCGGCCATGGTGGCGGGGAAGCTCTGGCGCCGGGCGACGAAGCCCGTGAGCAGCCCGGCGCACTTGGCCCCGCGCACGTCCCAGGCGTGCGTGGCCACCAGAGCCAGCTCCGCAGGCGCTACGCCAAGCGCCTCCGCGGCATGCAGGTAGATTCCTCGCCGGGGCTTCCACTGCCGGATCTCGGCGACGGAGATGACGCGCTCCACCTCCTGGGAGAGCCCTGCTCGCTGGAGGAGAGCCTGCGTCGTCTCAGCCGCGCCGTTGCTGAGAGCGGCGACGCGCAAATCCGCGCTCCTCAGGATTCGGAACGCCTCGGCGGCGTCGGGATGGGGGTCGAGCTGTCCGAACCCGTCCAGCACCGCATCGAGCCCGGCCTTGCCGAGCTCTCGCCCGTGCTCCCGTGCGACCTCGGCCAGGGTGGCTGCCGCGATGTCGCGGAACCCGGCGTAGGTGTCCGTCGCGGCCAGTGCGAAGGCGTCCCGCAGGATGCGGGCGAACCACGTCTCCAGGCTGGCGCCTGGGATGCCTTGCGCCGAGAGCCGAGGACGCAGGGATTCCAGTGAGAAGGTGGTCTCGACGATATCGAAGGCTACGACGCGCGGGCGAGCGGCCACGGGGACCTCCATATCAGTGAGGACGTGCAACGCCCAGGGGCCGCCGGGTTCCCGTGTTCGCTTGCCCGCCTACTGCGTCGCTTCCCGGGAAACGTCGCCCAGGAGCTTCACAAGGCGCTGGGTGGGCTCCGGACCCAGGGTGAGCCCGTGCCGTCCGTAGACGTGCTGACTCACGAACTCGGCCGAGTTGTAGGTGAGCCAGACCTTGCCGCTTTCGTCCTCCCAGACCAGCGCTTTCAGCGGGAGATCGATCGCCAGGGTCGGATTGGTTCGCATGGCCGGGGTGCCGCCCTTAGGATTGCCGAACACGACGACGGTGCGGGGGCGCAGTTGGAGTCCGGCAGCCTCGGCCGCGGCGGCGTGATCGAGCTTGGCGAACACGGTCCATCCCTTGGCCCGGACCGCCGCCTCGAAGCGCTCGATGGTCTCCGCCGAGGGATGGAGGCTCGCGACAGTCACGAGACCGCTCTCAGTTGCGGTTGGCGCCTGCCGCGGCGTGGATTGCTGGGCGCGGGCGGGGCCGAGTGAGGCAACACCGAGACACGCCAAGATGGCGATCGGGCTTAGCCATGTCGTTCTGTCCATCGCGGTCTTCCTTGGGTCAGTTGGCCTACATGGGTCCGTGCCGCGCGTTCGCGTCGGGGGCTGGCTCGTCTTGTAGCGGCTGGATCAGCATTCGGCCGAGACGCAGCTCGCCGGGGCCCCGGAACTGAGACAGGCCGATGGTCATGCCCTCGTGTC
>JBBSIT010000367.1:0-5222 GCA_038231995.1 Acetobacterales bacterium
CCTCGACGAGATCCCGCCTGGCGCCATCACCATCTTCAGCGCCCACGGCGTGGCCCGGCGCGTCGAGGAGGTGGCGGCCGAGCGCGGCCTGCCGGTGATCGACGCGACCTGCCCGCTGGTGGCCAAGGTGCATGCCGAAGGGAGGCGCTACGCCACCCAGGATCGCGAGATCGTGCTCGTGGGCCACGCCGGGCATGCCGAGGTCGAGGGCACGATCGGCCAGATCCCCGGCAAGGTGCACCTGGTGCAGACGGTGGACGAGGTCGCCACCTTGGAGGTCGGCACGCCGGATCGGCTGGCCTATGTGACGCAGACCACACTGTCCGTCGATGACACCCGCGGTATCATCGCGGCGTTGCAGGCCAGGTTCCCGGCGATCGTGGGTCCGGACGTGCGCGACATCTGCTATGCGACGCAGAACCGGCAGCAGGCGGTTCGGGATCTGGCGGCCCAGGTAGACATGATCCTGGTCGTCGGCTCGAAGAACAGCTCCAACTCAAACCGGCTGCGCGAGATCGGCCAGGAGCTGGGAAAGCCGAGCTACCTGATCGATGACGCGAGCGCGTTGCAACCGGGTTGGTTCGAGGGCGTCGGGACGGTCGGCCTGACGGCCGGCGCCAGCGCGCCGGAGATGCTGGTCCAAGGCGTGCTGCAGGGGTTGCGGCGCTTCGCGGAGGTGGATGTCTCCACCCTCGCCGGCGTCGCCGAGGATGTCCGTTTCAAGTTTCCCGCCGAGCTGAGCTAGGCGGAGGGAGTACAACTGATGAGTGTTCCGTTGCGACAGATGGCGCGCGTCGGCGCCTATGTGGTGAAACAGCACGTGCTCGGGCGCAAGCGCTACCCGCTGGTGCTGATGCTGGAGCCGCTGTTCCGCTGCAACCTCGCTTGCTCCGGCTGCGGCAAGATCGACTATCCCAACGAGATCCTGAACCAGCGCCTGTCGGTGGCCGACGCGCTGGGGGCGGCCGACGAGTGCGGCGCGCCCGTCGTCTCCATCGCGGGCGGCGAGCCCTTGCTGCACAAGGAGATGCCGCAGATCGTCGAGGGCCTGCTGGCTCGCAAGAAGTTCATCTATCTCTGCACCAACGCGCTGCTGCTTGAGAAGAAGATGGACCTGTTCAAGCCGCACCCGGACTTCTCCTGGGACGTGCACCTGGACGGCGACAAGGAGATGCACGACCGGTCCGTGAGCCAGGAAGGCACCTACGACCGCGCCATCGCCGCCATCAGGAAGGCGAAGGAGCGCGGCTTCCGGGTCAGCATCAACTGCACCCTGTTCGACGGGGCGCAACCCGAGCGCGTCGCCCAGTTCTTCGACAGTGTCATGGCCATGGGCGTGGACGGCATCATGACCTCGCCGGGCTACGCCTACGAGCGTGCGCCGGACCAGGCGCACTTCCTGTCGCGCCAGAAGACCAAGCAACTGTTCCGCGACATCCTCAAGCGCGGAAAGGGCAAGGGCTGGCGCTTCACCCAGTCGCCGCTGTTCATGAACTTTCTCGCGGGCAACGAGACCTATGCCTGCACGCCCTGGGGCAAGCCGACCCGCAACGTGTTCGGCTGGCAGCGGCCCTGCTACCTGCTGGGCGAGGGCTACGCCAAGACGTTCGCCGAGCTGATGGACAGCACGGACTGGGACAAGTACGGCACCGGCAACTACGAGAAGTGCGCGGACTGCATGGTCCACTCCGGCTACGAGAGCACCGCCGTGATGGACGCGGTGAAGTCGCCGATTAAGACGATGGTGACGGCGCTGCGCGGTCCGAAGCTGGATGGCCCGATGGCGCCCGAGATCGACCTGTCCCAGCAGCGCCCGGCCGAGTTCGTGTTCAGCCGGCACGTGCAGAAGATGATGGCTGAGCTGAAGCACACGCCCAAGAAGAAGGCGCAGGTCGCCGACGTGGCTGACTGAGGCGGTCTCACGAAAGGCCTGCCCTGCCGGCACGCGGCCAGCGCGCCGGCAGGGGCGATCCGTCCGAAGCGGCGCCGCCTCGGGACTGGACGGTTTAGCTCTCCTGCTTGACCCTGGCGGCCCGGATGATCTCCTCCGCGTTGCGAAGCTCCTGGGCGTGGTACTGGGCGAATTCCGCGGGGCCGCGCACATTGACGGTGAAGCCGGTCTTGCCCAGCGCGTCGCGCACCGCCGGCTTCTCCAGCGCTGCGATCGTTTCGCGGCTCAGCCGGTCCAGCGCGGGCGCGGGGGTCCGGGCGGGGGCGAAGAACGCCGTCCAGGACTCGGCGTCCGCGTCCGCGATGCCCTGCTCGCGCAAGGTCGGCACGTCGGGGATCACCGGGTTGCGCTGCGGGCTCGCGAGGCCGATGGCCCGCAGCGTCCCGCCCTGGATCTGCCCCAGCACGGAGGGCAGCGTCGAGTTCGAGACATCCACCCGGCCCGCCATCAGCTCCGTCACCAGCGGCGCCGCGCCGCGGAACGGCACATGGGTCATGTGGATGCCCGTGCGGGCCATGAACAGCTCGGTCGCGAGATGCGAGCCCGACCCGGCGCCCGTTTAGGCGTAGTTGAGCCGGTCCGGCTCCCGCTTGGCCAACTCGACCAGCTCGCGCATCGACGTGACGGGCAGGCTTAGCGACACCACGAACACGTGCTCGAAGGCGCCCGCGCCGGCGAGCGGCGCGAAGTCGCGCTCGGCGTCGTAGCCCGGCTCCTTCATCAGGAACATGTTGTTGGAGTGCGTCTGGTTGTTGCCGAGCATGATCGTGTGCCCGTCGGGATCGGCGCGCGCCACCACGCGGGTGCCCACCGCGCCCGAGGCGCCGGCCAGGTTCTCGACGATGCAGTTCTGCCCCAGCGACGCCGAGAGCTCCTGCGCCACGTAGCGGGCGATCGCGTCGGTCGGGCCGCCCGGCGGATAAGGCACCACCATCCTGATAATGCGCGTCGGCGCCCATCGCAGCTGCGCCCGGCCGGGTACGGAGAATGCTGCGGTCGCGCCGGCGAACAGGCCGAGCGCCGTGCGGCGGGTGGGTGTCATCGGTCCCTCCATGCGGGAAGCCCTCGCGGGCCAGGCTGCGGTACGGGTCCGCCGTGGTGGCAGCGGACGCCTATCCTTGCAACCCCCTGCCGCGGCTGCCCCGGCGTGTTCCGTGGATCAGTGCAGCTCAGGCCACGGCTTCGGGCAGGCGCGCGAGGCGCGGCACCGGCGAGCCGAAGACGATCAGCACCTGGACGAGGAAGCCGAGCACCGCCAGCAGGAGGCACGCCTCCGACCCGTAGGCCTTGCCCACCAGCGCAGCGAGCGCGGCGCCGACCGGCCTTGCGCCGTAGGACACTATGTTCAACGCAGAAACACGGCCGAGCAGCCCAGCCGGCGTCACGGTCTGCCGCAGCGTCGTCGTGCTGACCACCCACACCACGGGACCCGCCCCCATCACGAAGAACGCCAGCCCGGCGAGCAGGGGCCAGGGCAGCGGGATCGTCAGCGCCATCAGGAGCGACGCGGCCAGGCCGGACAGCGGCCCGATCCCGACCACCACGCCGAACGGCAGGGCCGCGACGACCCGCGCCGCCAGCAGCGCACCCACGACCAACCCGGCGCCGTAGGCGGCGAGCGTCAGCCCAACCCCGAGGGCGTCCAGGCCGAGATGGTGGACGGCATAGGGCACATAGGCCGCCTGCAGGACGAAGAAGGCCAGGTTGAACATCACCTGCGTCGCGAACACTGGCCGCAGCAGGGGGTGGCGAAAGACGAAGGCCGCGCCCTCACGCACCTCGCTGAGCGGGCGGCGCGGCGGCGGCCTGGGCCGGGCCGGCTCGCGCACGCCGGACAGCAGGACCACGGCCAGGATCGACAGGCCGGCCGCGACCCCGAACGCCGGGTCGGCGCCGACCCACCCGACGAGCGCCCCGCCCAGTGCCGGGCCGGCGGCGAAGGCCGTCGTGCGGGCGAGCTCGATGCGACCGTTGGCCGAGGGTAGGGCCTCGCGCGGGACGAGCGACGGGACCAGGGCCGGCGTGGCCACGCTGTAGGCCACGGTCCCTGCCGCGCCGGCGAACCCTAGGAACGCGAGCAACGGCAGGGTGAGCAGGCCGAGGCCGGCCAGGACGAGGATCAGGACCAGGGATGCCGCGCGCAGCGCCTCCGCCGCGGCCAGCAGGCGATGGCGCGACGTGCGGTCGGCCAGCAACCCGGCCGGGATGGCCAGCAGCAGGAACGGCAGGGTCTGCGCGGCCTGCAGCAGCCCGGTCCCGCCCGTCCCCGCGCCGAAGGCGAGGACCGCGACCAGCGGCGCCGCGGCGAGCGCGATCTGCTCCGCCGACTGCGCGGCAAGGTTGGACCATGCCAGGCGCATGAACGCGGGCGGGTAGGATGAGGGCGAGGTCTGCGGCATCGGCGGCTCCGGTCGAGAGAGACAGGGCGCACCCTGACGGGGCCGGCCGGACCGATCACTCCGTTTGTTACTGCGGCATTCCTGTTGCAAGGCCGATCCAGGCTCAGGGCCGTCGACGTGGGCATCGACCCTGCGCCGAGGCGCCTGGAAGCCTGGGTGCTGCGCTGGCGTGCCTGATGCAAGTCAATGCGTTATGGTGAGCCATGTTCGGGACCTTGGCGCTCGTTGCGGCCGCGGCCTTCGCCGGTGCCGCGATCGATATCGGCGTCGCGGAGCATCCGGCCAGGCTGGCCTTGGATGACGACGCGATGCTGGCGCATTGGAAGCCCGCCTACCGGCGCGGCTTCATGATGCAGGCGACCTTGGCGATCGTCGCCGGCGTTCTCGGGCTCGTGGCGTGGTGGCAGAGCGGGCAGGCCCTTTGGCTCGCCGGCGCGGTCGTCATCCTGGCGAACTGGCCCTACACGCTGGCCGTCATCATGCCGACGAACCGCGAGCTGGAGGCGATGGCGTCCCGCACGGCTGCACCCGAGAGCCGGGCGCTCATGCTGCGGTGGGGCCGGCTCCACGCGGGCCGCAGCCTGCTCGGCGTTGCGGCCGTGATCCTCTATGTCCTCGCGGCCCAGCCTGGGTCATGAGCCCTAGCCTCCCGCGTGAACGCCGGCAGCCCGGCGGCGTTGTTGCCGGGATGGAGCAGGAGCCCACCCTGATGCGCGCCGCCGGTTCAGCCCTCGTACTCGCCCTGCTGACGTGCTCTCCCGCCTTGGCGGCCGCGGACGACCCGACGCGGGTGGGCGATGTCAGCACGACGTTCCGCGTCGTGGGGCGCAACGACAGGATCGTGGTGGACCGCTACGACGACCCCAAGATCG
>JBBSIT010000368.1:0-5214 GCA_038231995.1 Acetobacterales bacterium
CTCGCGCAGGGGCTGAGCCTGCCTTGGGCGCTGCCGCGCCTATTCCGTGAGGGAGCGGCCGCTCCACCGGGTGGAAATGAATGATACGGCTTCCGGCTGATTGACTCGCGTATTGCTGGATTCTCAAGCGCGCTGGGTGTGGGTACGATTCGCTCTCTTCGATTCGGAGAGGGTTTCATGGTGCCGACGGTGCTCACCTGAGCGAGGCGGAGCTGGAGGCGGAGTATTTGGCGTGCAGCGATGCGCGTCGGAGCCGACACCTGCAAGCAATCCGATTGCTCGCCAAAGGCCACAGCGTCGCCGAAGTGGCCGAAATCACCGCGTATGGCGAGCGCTGGATCGAGCAGCTGCGCGCCCGCTACAATGCCGGTGGCGTTTCCGCACTGGGGGATCAGCGGCAGGGAAACGGCACGACGGCAACGATCCTGACCGAGGGTGTGCTGACGAAACTGGGCAAGCGGCTGCGGACGCCGCCTGACGACGGCGGGGTGTGGTCGAGCCGCAAGGCCGCCGCCTGGATGGCCGGCGAGTTGGGCCTGTCGAAGGTTGCGACCCAACGCGGCTGGGAGGCGCTGAAGGCGGTCGGCTGGTCGATCCAGAAGCCCCGCCCGAAGAACCCGAAATCGGCCTCGGCAGAGGAGGCCGAGGCATTTAAAAAAAGCTCGCGGCGGCCGTTGCCGACGAGGTTGCCCGGCATCCGGACCGTCCGGTCGAGCTGTTCGCCACCGACGAGCACCGGATCGGCCTGACGCCGGTCCTGCGTCGCGTCTGGGCGCCGGTGGGCGAGCGCCCGACCGCTCCGGGGCATCATCGGTTCGAGTGGCTCTACGTACCGCCTTCGTCCCGGCCTGGTTCGACTGCCAGCACGGCACGGTGATGCTGAAGCTCATGGATGAGCTGCATCTGCTTGCGTGCGGCCAGCAAGGCTCGCACCTCCTGTGACGGCACCGACTTGCGGTGCACGGGACGATACCAGCCCATGCGCCAGCAGCTGCGCGATCCCGCGCGCATCCCGGCGGTCTGTCTTGATGGCCATGGCGGAGAGGGCCGCCTTGACGTGCGCGTCTCCAGCCGCACCGCCTCGAAGCCCCCCTCATGCAGCCCGTCATAGAGTCACTACGACAGCGGCCCGGCCTCCAGGCCGACCCGGGATGATCGTCACGCCGAGGCCGCGAAGGAAGGCGATCAGCGCCTCCGGCTCGCTCGTACCTGCGCCTCCCGGATGACCTTCCCGTTCACGTCCAATACGCACAGGCTGCTCAGCTCCAGCGACACGTCGATCCCAACATGGTGTTCCATGACCGCCCTCCTGATGGACGGACCCGAACCGCTCGGGCCGGCGTTGTGCCATCACTCTGGAAGAGACCCGCCCGGCAAGTCAGCCCGCTGCAGGCCCATTACGGCATCTACTGACCCCGTCTTATGCGGCCTGCCCCTCGGCAACCACGTCGGCAACAGTCTCCGGGCTACGCGCAATGACCATCAGGAGCACGCGCGCAGCCGGATCGGGCCGGCGTAGCCCTTGCTCCCAATCGCGCACTGCTGCGACTGCCAATCCAAACCGCTGCGCGAACGCGGGCCGGGTCAAGCCCAAGCGCTCCCGGATGGCACGCACGTCCACATCACCGGGCGGAAGATGCACGCGCGCCGCGTCCTTCTCGCCATGCACGATGGCGACGGCCTCCTGCATCGAGGCGATCAGCTCGCGCCCGAACTCAGTATCTTCAGTCTCGGTCATGATCCTGCTCCCTGCTTCATGTCTGCCGCCAACGCGGCCACCACCTTGCGCTGCGCCGGGCTGAGGTCGCCTTGCTCATTCTTGCCGTAGATCAGGAGGGCAAGGATGGGCTGGCTCTCGGTCAGCACGTAGTAGATCACGCGAAACCCACCGCTCTTGCCCCGCCCCTTCGGCGCGAAACGCAGCTTCCGCACCCCGCCCAGCCCCGGCATCACGTCGCCGGCTAGCGGATCGCGGGCAAGCGTTTCGATCAGGTCGGCCCGGTCCTCTGCCGACAGCACCGCATCGGCACGACGGCTGAAGATCGAGGTTTCCACAACCGCGTGCAGCATGGCTTACACATACAGCATTGCTGTATGGTTATCAACAGCAATGCTGTAGCCAGCAGCTGCGTGCCAATACCTCGAGCCCGGCGTTGGGCGCGAGCACCAGGCCGGGCACGGCCATCCGACTGCCACTGCCGGCGGCGCGTAGCGCGGTCCGCACGCCCTCCTCGCCCAAGCGGCTGCCAGCCGCGGTCATGAACCGGTCCAGCTCGTCAGCAATGCGCCGGTCTGCGCGCCCGTTGTTCCAGGCGGCGGCAACCATCTCCTCCCGCCACCGCTGCCGATCGGCGTAAGGCTCGCCTTCGCGCCACACGTCCGCCGTGAGCCGCGCGTCCGCAATTTTGCACCTATCGCCCAAAATCGCAAGCAAAGCCCCCGCTAGGGTGCCTCGATCTATCAACATTTTCCCACCCATTTTTGTTTGACGGAAGTTTGGCGTAAGTCCGACACATGTCCGACGCTTGATCCGACATAAGTCCGACACCTTCCTCGGCGCATACCGCGTAAATTCCCGAATGCCGTAAACAGCTCTGGTCGCTCTCTGCCGTGGTCGCAACCATCGTCAAGCTCGTCATCGAGGTGAGCGTATATCGGCTGCATCTCGGCTTCAGACAGGTCTTCTGCCCAGAAAGCGCTCACCGCCGCCTCTAGCCGTGCTGCCTGAACTTGGACTTCGGCCGGCCGCCCAGTCGCCCATTGCGCGCGGAGGCTGCCGCTTTGGCGGCAGAAGTCGTCAGCCCGGCAAGCCGCGCCCCGGAGCGCCTGATGGCCAACGGCGACTCCTCCATGATCCGCGTCACCAGCCCGTCCACGTTGATGCGCAGATCCAGGCGCTCCATGACCAAAAACACTCCGTCATCTGACGCGCGTAGCTCGCTAAGCTGCTCCGGGCCCGCGTCTCGCAGCGACGGGATGAAGCCGGGTTCGGCGCCGAACACCCTGCCATCCATGAGCTTCAGCATCACCGTGCCGTGCTGGCAGTCGAACCAGGCCTCCCGTGCGTGATGCTCCCGAGAAGCTGCTCTGTCCTCCGCGTCGATCGCGCGGTCGAGCACCTCCTTGGTGATCGGCTTGCGCCGTGGAAGAACCCAAGCCTGGTCGTTGTCTTTCACCATTCCTCTGCCTCTTCGATGTGGTGCCCGGCCGTCAGCGAGAGCGTCCGCCCATCTTCCAGGGTGAGTGCGACTTTGCCGCTGACCGGGTCGTAGCCGGTCGACACGATGCCAACCGCCGTCTTGCTTGGTTTGAGGGCCACCTTCGCCCGAAACCCGTCGCCGCCGGCGATGTCCCTCATCTCGACACGCCGGTTGACCAAGCCGATCTCGTGGCGGCTCCCGTGGGTGGCCCACCAGTTCTCCCGGCAGGCGGGAAGGCTCGCCTCAATCGCCTCGGCCACCCGATCCAACGTTGCTATCGTCGGCTTCCGTCCCCCACGCCGGAACCGGTACAGGCCGGTCACGTCGGACAGGAACGAAAGCGGAAACGCGCCACCCAGCCTTCACCCGAGTGGACGGCGTGGACGTGGGGCGGCGGATGATCCTCGGCGCCGGTGAACACCTGGATCGCGTCAATCCAGAAAAGGGTTCGGGCCATGTTTTGGGTAACCTGTCGGATAGGTTTTATCAAGCCTTCTGACCGGCTTTTAGCGAGCTGTTGTCCGATCTAGTGGGGGAAGAACCGCTGTAGCTTGCCCATGCTGTCGAATGAGCACGGCTGCTGACACAGCATCTCCTGTAAGCCCGCCTTTCTGTTTGACCTGCCGAAGGCGTGGTCGATAGCGCGGGACGCCTTCCGTCCCGACGCCCTCCGGCGGTCACGGCGCGCAGGGGCGGTCAAGGATGCCGAAGGCACCGCAGCGCCGGCCAGTCGTCGGGCGGATTGCCGCCCGCCAGCATCCGGGCGAACACGGCATAAGGGTCCGAGCTGGCCCCCGTCTTGCGCAGCGTGTTGCGGTCGTTGACCCAGGCATACACGATCACCCGCGCCCCGGAGTCGGCGCGGAAGAACAGCCGGAACCGGTTGCCGCCGAACTTTGCCCGGAACCAGTGCCGGTGCGCCGGGCCGAGCGTGTTGCCCTGGCGGAACTCCGGCGCCAGTGGGTCGCGCGGAATGCGGTCCAGCAGCAAGGCCCGCAGGGCCGCCAAGAGGCGCGCGTCGGCCTTCCCTTGCCATCTCTGCGGGTAAGCCCGCCTGGCTCGCTCCACAGCCGCCAGGAGCCGTTTTAGCTGGTCCAAAAACAGGGGATGGGCGTCGAGCCGCCAGCCATGCCGTTCCAGCACCGGCCGGGCTGCCCGCTACAGGCTCACCTCGCCCTCGATGGGTGCGTCCGGGTCCACCTCCTCCCCCAGCTCGGCCGTCAACGCCAAGCGGCCCGCCAGGGCCTCCAAGAACGGCCGCACAGCCTCAGCCGGCCTGTCAGCCAAGTCGGCCTCTAGCAGCGCCAGGAAGGGCGCTAGGGCCGGGTCTGCCGTTTCGTCCTCCGGTAGGGCGTGAACCGTTACCCGGCCTCGGTCCACCCGGAAGGCGATGCGCCCGCCATAGCCCACCCCTAATGCCTGGCGGACGGCTTTGGGCACGGTGGTCTGGCCCTTGGCGGTAATGGTGCAGACCTCCTCGACCACGGTTGCGGGCATTGTGCGATTCCCGGATGGCTCAACAACGCCGCAAATGTAATGCAAACCCTTACCTTGTCAGCAGCCTTCTGTTCACCCCGGCCGGAGGTCTTGGGCTTTGGTCACGCCACCTTCTCGAGGACCGGCGGACGCACCCGCCGAAGGACAAGGCCGTTAGCGGTCCTCCTCTGATCCAGATCAATCCATGTAATGACAGTAAAGACGTGCTATACGGGCAAGACGCTATTGCCATCTTTAATCATAAGTGCGACGATTCACGGCGGGCTTCAGGTCGTGCTCGGGGACATCGTAGCCCGCCTCCCTCATCATCCTAGCGATCATGCGCCTGACGCCGCCCTCCTTCGCCGAGGCCTCGGCGATCAGCTTCGCGTAGGGCAGCGTCGGCTTGAAGGTGCCCCGCACCGTTGGCGGGGCCGGTCGGCGCGTCGACGGCGCGACCTCCCCTGCCCTCGCCCGCTCGGCGGCCGGTTTCGGCGCGGTCGGCAATTGGCCGGTCTCGGCGGCGACGCGACCGACC
>JBBSIT010000369.1:0-5203 GCA_038231995.1 Acetobacterales bacterium
ACTTCGGCGAGTGCGGCAAGCAGAGCAGCAAATGGCACAGGGCGACCTCACGAAGCGGGAAGGTCGCCTTCATACAGCCGCTACGTCACCCCGCCGCCGCTCACGCCCAGGCCGCTACGGCAGAACTGAATGGCCCTGGGGCCATGGCATGTCCACGGCCAGCGACCCTGATCAGAGTGATTTGCTCACCCGAATTCTGGGACTGCGTAAGCAGTTCGCCTAGCCGACGAACGTCGGCGGGCGCGAGAGGTCCTTTCCAAGACTTCTCCTCCAACTGGTCCGCCCCATCGACGGTCACCTATACGTCTCCAGCAATTTGTCGATGCCAGGCACCATGCGACGCACCTCTTCGATCTTGCGGCTACGGGACAGGATGCTTGGAGGGCAACTCGAACCAGACGATGTCTGGGACGCCTGGCGTGCGTCCGAGTGCGTCCCACTCGTGCTTAATCCGGTCGATGACATGGCTCGCCTGCTGGTCGGGCCAGGGTTCATACCTGCCAGCACCGGGGTAAGGTGCCGAGCCCGCGACGAGTCCCCGGGCGAGCAGCATCTCGACCAACTTTAGCGCATGCTGCTGCAATTCGGCTTCAGGTACATTCTGCTCCTGAAGCACCGATATGACCTCCCAAAGCCCTATTATGTCGACCCGTGCCTCTTCGATGAAGTCCTCGATGATCTCTTGTACGTTCGCAATGCGACACTCGGTCATTCTTGGCTGCTCCTGGGAAAGTGCAATTTCTTGATCTTGAGCCCGAGATCGATGATATCGATCGCAGGTGATCCACTTGTCGATGTTTCTCTGTAGCCGATAAATTTGCCTTCCCTCGTTCTCCTGCGGACTCCTGGATAGGTGGTGGATGTGTCAGGGGTACCATCCTTCGTCAGCCGGTCGAACAATTCTTCCGCCGCCGCTTTCCCGCCGGGTAGATTGCGCACATCTCCCTTGCGATTGCCCCTTTCGCCGACAGGCTGGCCGTCTGGCATTAGGATGTCGGCGGGCGTCTCGCCTTCTCTGAGTGGCGGCACGGCGACAGGTGTTGGTCGGGGCGTGGCATCTGCGAGCGGCTTCCTTGCCTCATTCAGGACGGCGGTTGCCCCGATCCCAAGCAGCGCACCCAAAGCTGAGCCTATCGCTGCCGCCGCTACGGGAGCGAGCTCGATCGCAGGCGGTATGAGAGCGAGAGGAACTGCGGCGTACTGACGTCCTTCTAAGACAGGGTCCGGAGCGGCATCGGTCATGATGCGGCGTACCGTCGGCAGGTCAGAGGCTGTGATGTTGTCCGGAGGCGTGCCACTTGCGCCGGTGGCATGCTGTTGACTATCAAGGCCGGACGGCACTGATGCGCTCTCGGCTGACACGCTCTGTCGTGCCGTCACAGCGCTTCGCTGGCGCGCCGCCGCGGCGAACTCGCGCAACTGCTGGTCCACCACCTTCATCGCATCCATGTAGTCCCGCACCGGACCGAGCCCGTCGCCGTCATAGGCGCGCTTCGGCCCGATCGGCGGAGGCGGGGCCGCTGCGGCTCGCTCAGCCCGCGACTTCGCTCCAATGGCCATGATCTCCGCCACCGTCGGCGTCGGCTCGCCCTCCCAGAACAGGGTCGGGTGGTCGAACTTGCGCAGCAACTCATACTGCGTGCCGGGTGCGGGCATGCCCGGTGGCAGCTCGTCGAACGGGCAGGTGGGACGGCCGTAGCGCGTCTTCGGCCAGGGCCGGCCCTTCTTGTCCAACGGCCAGCGCTGGCCGTTGATGATCTTCCACTTCGGGATGGGCCTGGGATGCGGCACGAAGGTGGCGGGAAAGCTCGCCCAGCCGGGATGTGCACGCTTCCACTCGACCGGATCAGGCGAGCCGTGCGGGACGAATAGGAACGGGGTGACGAGATCGTCGGGGCCGGGGCGGTCGAAGTCGTCAAGCATCGAGGCATCCTTATTACAGGACGCCCCGCGTGGACTTTATGCCTACCTCAACGCAAGTCCTCCCGATGCTACTCCTGGGCGATGATGAACGCCTCGATGCGCGGCAGGATCTCGCTGCGCCACTTGCGGCCGTTGAAGATGCCGTAGTGGCCGACGCCGGGCTGCAAGTACTGGCCACGGCGTTCCGGGGGGAGGGAGGCGACGATGCGGTGCGCCGCGATGGTCTGGCCCGGCGCCGAGATGTCGTCGAGCTCGCCCTCCACCGTCAGCAGCGCCGTACGCTCGATGGCAGCCGGGTCCACCCGCTCGCCGCGCACGCGCATGACGCCGCGGGCGAGGTCGTGGCGCTGGAAGAAGGTCGCCACCGTCTGCAGGTAGTAACTGGCCGGCACGTCCATGACGGAGAGGTACTCGTCGTAGAAGCGGCGGTGCGCCGAGGCGCTGTCCTCGTCGCCCTGGACGAGATGGTCGAACATGCGGCGGTGCGCCTCGATATGGCGGTCCGGGTTCATTGCCATGAAGGCGAAGAGCTGCAGGAAGCCGGGATAAACCCGGCGGAAGGCGCCGAGGTGCCAGGGCGGCACGGTCGAGATCACGTGCCGCTCGAACCAGTGGATCGGGTGCTGCTGGGCGAGCTTGGTGACGGCGGTGGGCGAGGCCTCGGTATCGACCGGGCCGCCCATGAGCGTCATGCTGCGCGGCTGCGCCGGGTCGCCGCGGGCGGCCATGAGCGAGACGGCGGCGACGACGGCCGGCGCCGGCTGGCACACGGCGACGACGTGGGTGTCGGGACCGAGGTGCTGCAGGAAGCAGATCACGGTCTCGATGTAGCTGTCGAGGTCGAAGTCGCCGTGCAGCAGCGGGACGATGCGGGCGTCGCGCCAATCCGTCACGTAAACGTCCATGCCGCGGTCGGCCATGTCCTGCACGGTGCCGCGCAGCAGGGTGGCGTGGTGTCCGCTCATCGGCGCCACCAGCAGCACGCGCGGCCCGGCGGCATCCGGCCGGCGGAAGCGGACCAGGCGCACGAAGGGCCGGCTCAGCACGACCTCCTCGGTCATGCGCTCGGCCGCGCCGCGCGCCATTCGCACGTCCCATGCAGGCTTGCCGCGCGGCCGCAGCACGCCCTCCGCCACGTCCGCCCAGGCCGCGCCGGCGCGGGCCGTGGAGGCGAGGTGCGGCGGCAGCAGGCAGGTGTTACGCAGCATTCCGCTCGCCGCCTGCGCCCACATGCGGGCAGGCAGCAGCGCGGCGGCAGAGGCGTCGTGGAGCGTATAGAGCATGGGGGTTCCTGGCAGAGACATAGACTGAACGCACGGCGCGGACGGCCGTTCGCCACATTGCGGCATTACAGCATGGCATCTGTTAATTCTATGTGAGTGCCGGGGCTGGTCCCGCCGGCGCGGGCAGGCGGGCGCCGCGACCGCGGCGCCCCTAGTGTGCCGGATCAGAAGTTCGTCGGCCCTTGCCGGCGGGCTTCTGATCGGTCGGCACGCTGCAAACAAAGACTCTAGTGGCCCGAAGCTGGGGTTCGCCACTACGGCGAACTTCAGGTTCGGGCCACTAGTGCTCAGGAGCGGTAGTAGCGCCGTGCCCGGCGCTCGGCCTCCTTGGCCGCGTCCTCCGGCGACAGCGTGCCGCTGGCCGCGGCGGCGACCAGGTCCACCATGACGTAGTCGGCCACGACGGCGCCGGACGCCTCGGTGATCGGCCCCTTGTAGCCCAGCCACAGCGAGTTCTGCATGACGTCGCGGTAGGGGGCGATCTTGGGATCGGACTTCCAGACGTCGCTCTCGGCATACGCCTTGAGCGGCTGCGACCAGTAGCCGAAGCTCTGGGTCAGCCAGGGGTCGTACTGCGGCGCCTCCATCATGAAGGCGAGGTAGGCCTTGGCGGCATTGGGCGCCTTGGTGTGCTTGAACACCATGGCGTTGATGGCGAGCGCCGTCGTGCTCTGCTTGCCGAATGGGCCGGTCGGCATCTCCGCATTGTTGAGGTCGGCGGCCATGGCCGCGATCTTGGGGTCCGTCGAGTTCTTGATGGAGTAGTAGAGCGACACGCCGTTCTGGGTCGCCCCGATCTCGCCGCCCATCAGCGCGCGGTTGTTCCCCGTATCGAGCCAGGAGCTCGTGCCGGGGATGAAGGTCGAGTAGAGTTCCTTGCCGAACTTCAGCGCCTCGATCGTCTCCTTGGAGTTGATGACGACCTTCGAGTTCTCGTCGACCATGGAGCCGCCGAAGCCGAACACCAGCCAGTGCGCGAAGGCGTTCGCGTCGCCCACGGCCTTGCCGGTGCTGAACCCGGCCGGGTGCCCGCTCGCCTTGAGCTTGCGGCACATGTCGAGCATGCCGTCCATGGTGGTCGGGAAAGCGTCGAACCCAACCTCCTTCAGCCAGCTTATGCGATAGACGGCCAGGCCGCCGCTCGCGCCCATGGGGATCGCGATCCACTTATCCGTGCCGTGCTGCTTGCCGTAGCGCTCGGCCAGCGGGTACCAGCCGCCGTACTTCTTGCCGAGATAGGTGGCGACGTCGGTCAGGTCGAGTATCTTGGTGGCATACAGGTGCGGGTCGTCGGTCCAGCCGACCACGACGTCCGGCCCGGCGCCGGTGTTGGCCGTCACCGCCGTCTGCGGGCGAAGGTCCTCCCAGCCGGCGAAGTCGACCTTGACCTGGACGCCAGTGGCCTTGGTGAACCTTTCGGTGTTCTCGAGGAACACGCGCTCGTCGGGTTCGACGAACTTGGCGGGGCGCAGCACGCGCAAGCTCGCGCCGCTCTCGATCGGCAGGTTGAGCGGCGGCACGTCGGCGATCGGTATGGCGGCGCGGGCGTTCGCGCCCAGCACGCCTGCCCCCAGCACGCCGGCAGCGCCGATGCCGAAACCGCGTCGTGTGATCTCGTTCATGATGTCTCTCTCCCGTGTGTTGCTTCAGGCGACCAGGCGTGCGCCGGTCTCGCGGTCGAACAGATGCACGAGCGCCGGGTCGGCCGTGATGGTGAGCGGCTCGCCGGGCTTGGCCGCAACGCGCTCGCGGAAGGCGCCGAGCAGGGCGATGTCGCCGACATGGCCATGCACCTGCGTCTCGGAGCCAGTGGGCTCCACGACCTGCACCTTCATGGTCACGCCGTGCGGGCTGAGCTGCAGGTGTTCCGGCCGCACGCCATACACGGCCGGACGCCCGGTGCTGCCGGCGAGGCCGCGCGGCAGGGGCCACATCGTGCCGTCGGTGCAGCGGAAGCCGCCCTGGTCCACCTGGCCCGGCATGAAGTTCATCGCCGG